>JACPVY010000233.1 GCA_016197345.1 Burkholderiales bacterium | reverse complement strand
AAGTGGCGCCCACCAGCATGTGTTGGTGATTGGCGCCGAAGTTTTTTCCCAGATTCTCAATTTCGAAGATCGCACTACTTGCGTGCTATTTGGTGACGGCGCTGGTGCGATGGTCTTGAGCGCCTCCAATGAGCCGGGAATTTTATCGACCCGCTTGCATGCTGATGGTCGGCATACCGATATCTTGTGTGTCCCCGGTAAGCTCGCGAACGGTGCGGTCGCTGGCAATGCGTTTTTGCATATGGATGGTCAGGCAGTGTTTAAGCTCGCCGTTGGTATGCTAGAAAAAGTTGCGCTAGAAGCCTTGCGCGATGCTGATTTGCCCGCCTCGAAAATTGACTGGTTAGTGCCGCATCAAGCCAATATCCGCATCATGAATAGCAGCGCGAAAAAGCTTGGTTTGTCGCTCGATAAAATGATTGTCACCGTCGATCAGCACGGTAATACTTCCGCCGCCTCCATTCCCTTAGCCTTTGATAGTGCCGTGCGTGCTGGCAAAATTTTGCGCGGACAGCATGTGATGATGGAAGGTGTCGGTGGTGGTTTTACGTGGGGTGCGGCGCTAGTACGCTATTAAGAATTCCAACGCGCTAACGCTAGCAATCGCTCTTGATGGCTAGCGCGGCACATTTTTTGGTGGGTGTGGTATGACGAAATTTGCATTTGTATTTCCGGGCCAAGGATCGCAAGCGATAGGCATGCTCGATGGTTTTGCTGATAACGCTGTCGTGCAGCAAACTGTGGCGGAAGCATCTGACGTATTGCGGCAAGATTTCCAAACCTTGATCGCGCAAGGGCCAAAAGAAGAACAGGATTTGACGACAAATACCCAGCCGTTGATGTTGACGGCGGCAGTTGCTTGCTATCGCGCATGGATTGCAGCGGGTGGCGCAGTGCCTAGCGTGGTCGCTGGGCATAGCCTAGGCGAATATTCTGCGTTGGTTGCTGCGGGTGTGATTTCATTTGCCGATGCCTTACCGCTGGTGCGCTTTCGGGCCGAGGCAATGCAGCAAGCGGTGCCAGTCGGCGTCGGTGGCATGGCGGCGGTGCTGGGATTGGCCGATGCTGACGTGCTGAAAGTATGCGCCGAAGCGCAGGCTGCATTTCCGGGGCAAGTGGTGCAAGCCGTCAATTTCAACGCGCCAGCGCAAGTCGTGATTGCGGGTAGCGTCGAAGCCTTGGATCGCGCTTGTGAATTGGCAAAAGCGGCGGGTGCTAAGCGGGCTTTGAAATTGCCAGTGTCGGCTCCGTTTCATTCCTCGCTATTGCAGCCAGCGTCACAGCGCCTTGCGGAATACTTGGCAAATGTGAACTTTAACGTGCCGCAAATTGCTGTCATCAATAATGTTGACGTGGCGATTGTGAATGATCCCGCTGCCATCAAAGAAGCCTTGGTGCGCCAAGCGGCGAATCCTGTGCGTTGGGTCGAAACCGTGCAAGCGATGGCGGCGCAAGGTGTCAGTCATGTGATCGAATGTGGCCCCGGTAAAGTGTTGACTGGTTTGACCAAGCGCATCGATAGTAATTTGATTGGCGATGCTGTATTGGATGAGACATCGCTTCAGCGCGTGCTCGCTTTGTTGGCGTAAACGTGGTGGGTCGTCATGCGGCCCTAATGCAAAGTGATTTAGAGCAAGAACTCCATTACAAATTTAATCCTAGCAAATCATCGGATTGACTCAAATGAACTTACAAAATCAAGTGGCATTGGTAACAGGTGCATCGCGCGGCATTGGTCGTGCAATTGCAATCGAATTGGCAAAGCAGGGCGCGCAGGTGGTGGGGACGGCGACCACAGAAGCCGGCGCGCAAGCGATTTCAGCCTATTTGGCTGAAGTGGGAGCAACTGCTGGCAAAGGTGTCGTGCTCAATGTGAATGACGCTAAGGCTTGCGAGGATTGCGTTGCCTCAGTGCAAAAAGATTATGGCAGTCTGTCGATTTTGGTCAATAATGCAGGGATTACGCAAGACCAATTGGCGGCACGCATGAAAGACGAGGATTGGGATAATGTCATTTCCACTAATTTGAATGCGGTGGGACGTATGTCGCGCGCGGTGCTGCGTGGCATGATGCGCGCCAAGCATGGTCGCATCATTAATATTACTTCGGTCGTAGCATCGTCCGGCAATCCGGGGCAGATCAATTATGCTGCCGCTAAGGCGGGTGTAGAAGGTATGAGCCGGGCGCTAGCGATGGAAATCGGTAGCCGCAATATCACCGTCAATTGCATTGCACCGGGCTTTATTGATACCGATATGACTAAAGCATTAAATGAGCAGCAAATCACGAGTTTGTTGCAAAGAATTCCGATGGCACGCTTTGGTTTGCCTGAAGACATTGCGGCTGCCTGTGCGTTTTTGGCCTCGCCGCAAGCTGCATATATTACTGGCACGACGTTGCACGTCAATGGTGGCATGTATATGAGCTAGGTTTTAAAAAACATCGCTGAGTGAGCTTTATCAATTCACTAAGTGATGTTGCGCGAATTGAGTGAGAAATACACGAAAATTTGCGATAGCAGTCAAAAATGCATTTTCCCCGCGCAAACCTGATAAAATGCGCGCACTTTCTGTAACACATAACTGGAGCAAAAACATGTCCGATATCGAACAACGCGTTAAGAAGATCGTCGCTGAACAACTGGGCGTCGCTGAAGTTGACATCAAGACCGAATCTTCCTTCGTCGATGACTTAGGTGCTGACTCGCTCGATACCGTCGAGCTGGTGATGGCACTGGAAGACGAGTTTGAGATGGAAATCCCAGACGAAGAAGCGGAAAAAATCACGACTGTGCAGCAAGCGATTGATTACGCAACTGCCCACGTCAAAAAAGACTAAGCCTGATTTGTTCGACTCCAGGAGAACCGCTTGAGCCGCTCACGTGAACGTCGTGTCGTTGTAACGGGTATGGGTTGTGTT
>JACPVY010000232.1 GCA_016197345.1 Burkholderiales bacterium | reverse complement strand
TCAATCAAGGGTGGCGCTGCGACATTCGGCCTTAGTGACATGACTGAAGTGACCCATATTTTGGAGTCATTGCTTGATCGCATTAGAAAAGGGGAGATGGCACTCACCTCTGAGCATGTCGATGCATTTTTAGTTGCTAAAGATATTCTTAAAATGCAATTAGACGGTCATAAGCTCGGTTCTGCTGTCGATCAAGATGCTGTGGCCAATGCGCGGATGGTTTTGCAATCCTTATCTCAGGAACCTGTGATTTCTAATTCCGCTCCACCAGCTGCGCTGGCATTTCAAACCGTAGTAGCTGAGCCTATATCAGCTCCGGTGCCAGAAGGCGCGCATCGCTACCGCATCGAATTGCCAGAGTTGGCGCAGCGAGACATTAATGCGTTGGCCGCCGAATTAGGCTTGCTGGGAAAAATTATTAGCACCCAAATCGATGCTAAACGGTTTGCGCTAACCCTGACAACTGGCGAGAGCTTGGATGACATCATCGCTATCTGTTCCTTCATTCTTGATCCCAAAGATTTAAAAATTACTGAAGCCGCGGCGATGACGCCAGAGCAATTGGCGGCTGAAAAAGCGCTAAAAGATAAGATGGAAGATGAGCAGGGCTATGGCTTTTTTGATCCGATTGAGCCACCTGCGCCAGTTGAATTGAGTGATGATGAGCGTGGCTATGGCTTTTTCCAGCCTATCGAAGAAATTCGAGCCAATGTTGTCAAAACGCAAACACCTAGCCCTGAAGTGGTGGCCGCGCAAGCTGCTGCCGCACGTAGTGCCGAAGTCACAGCGGAAGAAGTCGATAATACGCAAGCAGATAAGAAACCAATTGCCAAGCGCGATAATGAACGGGCTTCTAGCAGTGAGTCGTCCTCCATTCGCGTTAGCATCGAAAAAGTAGATCAATTAATAAATTTGATTGGTGAGTTGGTCATTACGCAAGCGATGATTGAACAACGGACTGATTCGCTTGATCCTATGGTGCATGAGCGCTTGCTCAATAGCGTCAGTCAATTGACCAGAAATACCCGCGATTTGCAAGAAGCGGTGATGTCAATTCGCATGATGCCGATGGACTTTGTGTTCTCGCGGTTTCCGCGCATGGTGCGCGATTTAGCCGCCAAATTGAACAAAAAAGTCGATTTCATCACCCATGGTGCCGCCACTGAATTAGACAAAGGTCTGATTGAGCGCATCGTCGATCCACTCACCCATTTAGTGCGCAATAGTATTGATCATGGGATAGAAATGCCAGCCGCACGTGTTGCTGCTGGTAAAAGTGAAGCGGGTCGCTTATTCCTATCTGCTGGCCATCAAGGTGGCAATATCGTGATCGAAGTGAGTGATGACGGCGGTGGTTTGAATCGCGAAAAAATTATCGCTAAGGCCAAACAGCAAGGCTTGCCAGTTTCCGATGGAATGGCTGATGCCGATGTCTGGCAACTTATTTTTGCGCCAGGCTTTTCGACCGCCGATACTGTGACCGATGTTTCTGGCCGTGGCGTGGGGATGGATGTCGTCAAACGTAATATTGCGGCGATGGGCGGTTCGGTAGAAGTGCGTTCTGCGAAAGGTTTTGGCACCACGATTTCGATCTCGCTACCGCTGACCCTGGCCATTTTGGATGGCATGTCGATCAAAGTGGGCGAAGAAATTTATATCTTGCCATTGGGATTTGTCGTCGAGTCTATGCAGCCAGCAGTGTCGGATATCAAAGAAATCAGTGGTAAAGGACGGGTGATCAAAGTGCGCGGTGAATATCTGCCGCTGATCCCGCTATACCAAATGTTTGATATTGAGCCGCGCTTTACCGACCCATCGCAAGGGATTGTCGTTATCCTTGAGTCTGATGGTAAAAAAGCCGGGCTATTTGTTGATGATCTGGTTGGTCAGCAACAGGTTGTGGTGAAGAATCTTGAATCGAATTATCGCAAGGTGACAGGTATCTCTGGCGCTACCATCTTAGGTGACGGCGGCGTGTCCCTGATTTTAGACGTGGCCGCATTATTGCGCTCGAGTCGCCAACTGGCAGATGAATCGATTTTTTCCTGATGAGATGAGGGACAAATAAAATGGCTCAATCAGTTCAATCAAGCACCGCGAGCGCTATTACGGGTACGAGCGATATCGCAGGGCATGAATTTCTCGCGTTTAAATTAGGACACGAAGAATACGGCATTGATATTTTGAAAGTGCAGGAAATTCGCGGCTATGAAGCCGTAACGCGTATCGCCAATGCGCCAGAATTTATCAAAGGCGTGATCAACTTACGCGGCATCATCATTCCAGTGGTTGATATGCGCATCAAATTTAGCCTCGGCGAACCCGTATATGATCAATTTACTGTTGTCATTATTCTCAATATTGGTGGACGTGTGATAGGCATGGTCGTTGATAGTGTGTCTGATGTGACAACGCTTTCTCCCGAGCAAGTCAAGCCAGCACCAGAAATGGGTAGTGCTTTTAATACAGATTATTTGATAGGACTAGGCACAATCGACGAAAGAATGTTGATTTTGGTTGATATCGACAAATTAATGTCGAGTGCTGAAATGGGCTTAATTGAGAAGTTAGCCGCCTAACGCATCATGAAACGTGGTGCGGGTGACATACAAAAATGTTACTTGAGCCAGTTTGCAACGAAAAGTGCTTGGTGAAATAAAGGCTGCGCTGGTTCTGATGGATAATTGCGATGTGAAGTGCTGCATTTGCGATGCTGTAGAGTTGGTTGCTAGTGGCGTCGCGCAATTTTTTGGGGCATAGGAGGTTCAATCTGTCTCATTTGTGCAGTTAAAGTACTTTTCGGCAATATCACGCAGCTCGAGCAAAAATTGTCCGATGCTGAAAAATTGGCGTTGAACGATATCGAAGACTTGGATAAAAAAATTTATAGTTTTTCGCGCGAAGCAAGCGGCATTGCACTTGCTTTTAATCCCGAGGGCGCAACCAAGATCATTCTGAGTAATGTCGAACCTCTTAACAACCAATTAATTGTGGCGCTCAATGAGTTGGTGAAATTGCAGCAAGAGGCTACTTCTGATGAGTTACGTAAATCTGACGCAGCCGACAAACGACTCAACATCATTTTGTTGGTTACTAGTATCGCCGCCTTGATCATTGGCATCGCTTGTGCGGTGATATTTACCAAGAGCATCACCCGTCCTATGCGTGGCGCAGTTGAAATTGCCAAAACGGTTGCGAGCGGTGAATTGACTTCTCACGTCGAGGTGAAAGGTAAGGATGAAACGAGCGAATTGCTCGCAGCCTTGAAGGAAATGAATGATAGTTTGGTGCGCACCGTAGCCGATGTTCGCAGTGGCACTGAGACTATCACCGTTGCCTCGCACGAAATTGCTTCCGGTAATGCAGACCTATCGGCCCGTACCGAATCTCAAGCCAGCTCCCTAGAAGAGACTGCCAGTTCTATGGAGGAATTGACCTCCACCGTGAAACAAAATGCGGATAATGCTCGTCAGGCAAATCAACTCGCTTTTTCCGCTTCATCGATTGCAGAAAAAGGCGGCACCGTCGTCGGTGAAGTTGTGAGCACGATGGGATCGATCAAAGAAAGCTCGAGTAAGATCGTAGACATTATCGGCGTCATTGATGGGATTGCATTCCAGACCAATATCTTGGCATTGAATGCCGCAGTGGAAGCTGCTCGTGCAGGGGAGCAAGGTCGTGGTTTTGCGGTGGTGGCGGCTGAAGTGCGCAGTTTGGCGCAGCGTAGCGCTGGCGCGGCAAAAGAAATCAAAGCATTGATTGGTGATTCCGTCGAGAAAGTAGATCGCGGTAGTAAGTTGGTTGATGAAGCAGGTCACACCATGAGCTTGATTGTGACATCGGTCAAACAAGTGGCCGATATCATGGGTGAAATTACGGCAGCAACCCAAGAACAAAGCAATGGCATTGAAGAAGTCAATCAAGCGATTACACAAATGGATGAAATGACGCAGCAAAATGCGGCATTGGTGGAACAAGCGGCTGCAGCGGCGGAAAGTTTGCAAGAACAGGCTGAACGGCTCTCGCAAGCGGTCAGTATCTTTAAACTTGATCAAGAGGTGTTGCATCAAGTGTTGACCCCATCGGAAGTGCGCCGCCCACCCGCACCTGCACCGGCACCAATCCGTCGGCCGGCGATCAGGGCAGCGGCGCCAAGCCCAGCGCGCGCCCCAGCTCCTGCCTCCCAATCGAAAAAAATTGCGCTACATAGCAGTGAAGAATGGGAGGAATTCTGATCGGTTGGCACAAAAAAATGCTTGAGCTTAATGCTGCAAAATATTGAGGGTAATCAACGTGGCAACAAATCGACCAGAAAACGCAAAAGAGTTTGAGTTTACCTCTCATGACTTTGAGCGCGTGCGTGCCATGATTTATAAAAAGGCTGGTATTGCGCTGGCGGAAAGCAAACAAGAAATGGTGTATAGCCGTCTTGCGCGTCGATTACGGGCAAACGGTATTTCTTCTTTTGCAAAATATTTGGATGATTTGGAAAGTGGGCGGACGAATGACGAGTGGGAAGCATTTACGAATGCCTTGACAACTAATTTGACCTCGTTTTTCCGTGAAGCCCATCATTTTCCAATTCTGATGGAGCATGTAAAAAATCGTCGTGACCCAGTGACTGTGTGGTGTTCGGCTAGTTCTACCGGGGAAGAGCCATATTCGATTGCGATTACCCTGTGTGAAGCATTTGGCAGTTTGACGCCGCCTGCACAAATCATTGCTACTGATATCGATACCAATGTGTTAGCGACGGCAGCCAACGGTGTCTACCCGATAGAACGCATCGAGAAATTGTCACCTGAGCGAGCAAAGAAATTTTTCTTACGCGGTAAAGGCGACCAAGCTGGTTTGGTGCGGGTCAGGAATGAATTGCGGAATTTGATTACATTCAAACAACTCAATTTGCTGGGGGATAGCTGGCCAGTGACGGGACCATTTGATGTGATTTTTTGCCGCAATGTGATGATTTACTTTGATAAGCCTACCCAGAGCAAAATTCTGGCGCGTTTTGTACCCTTAATGAAGCCGGATGGATTGTTGTTTGCTGGGCACTCAGAGAATTTTTTATATGTTTCTGACGCCTTGAAGTTACGTGGCAAAACCGTGTACGAGTTAGCTGCTCCACGCGCTGGTTCGGAAAAAGTATCGTCGTTTCGTTCATGAGAACAAAAAATGAGCCAATTCCTCGAAGAACAGTTCGCAACTAACGTCTATTACGATAGAACGTTTGATTGTGATGCTGCCAAAATTTTGCCCGGCGAATACTATTTCACTAGTAAAGATATGCTGATTGTCACCGTGCTAGGTTCATGTGTTGCGGCCTGCATACGTGATCGCGTAT
>JACPVY010000231.1 GCA_016197345.1 Burkholderiales bacterium | reverse complement strand
GTCGGTGGTGCGGCTTATGCGGCGCATGGCCACCCGCTACCGCAGGCGACGCTAGACCTCGCGCTAGCAGCCGATGCGGTGCTGTTTGGTGCTGTGGGTGATTGGAAATACGATACGCTAGAGCGCAGCTTGCGCCCAGAACAAGCGATTTTGGGCTTGCGCAAAAACTTGCAACTGTTTGCCAATTTGCGCCCTGCGATTTTGTATCCTGAATTAGCGAATGCCTCTAGCTTGAAGCCAGAAGTGGTGTCTGGCCTTGATATTTTGATTGTGCGCGAATTGACGGGCGACATCTATTTCGGCAAACCGCGCGGGGTGCGGGTTTGCGCCGACGGCCCATTTGCTGGGCAGCGCGAAGGTTTTGACACGATGCATTATGCCGAAGGTGAAATTCGCCGCATCGCCCATGTTGCTTTCCAAGCCGCACAAAAGCGCAATAAGCGGTTGACGAGCGTGGATAAAGCGAATGTGCTGGAAACTTTTCAGTTCTGGAAAGAAATCGTCACCGAAGTGGGCAAGGAATATCCTGACGTTGCGCTCGATCACATGTACGTCGATAACGCGGCGATGCAATTAGTGCGCGCACCGAAAAAATTTGATGTGATCGTCACTGGCAATCTGTTTGGCGATATTTTGTCGGATGAAGCTTCGATGTTGACAGGCTCTATCGGCATGTTGCCATCGGCTTCGCTAGACGCCAACAACAAAGGGGCTGTATGAGCCTTCCCACGGTTCCGCGCCTGATATTGCTGGCAAAGATATCGCCAATCCGCTAGCGACGATTTTGTCGGCTGCGATGATGTTGCGCTATACCTTTAAGTTGGAAAGCCAAGCGCAGCGCATTGAGCAAGCCGTCAAAACGGTGTTGGCGCAAGGCTTGCGCACTGCTGATATTTTCGAGCCGGGGACACAACAAGTCGGCACGAGTGCGATGGGGCAGGCCGTGGTTGCGGCGCTGGCGAAGTAATGAAATGCAGGAAACACCACATCTTTCAGCAAGTCGTGGAAGATCGTTCATGTGGCGGGCCTCACCCGCTTTTTGCGCAAATAATGCGCGCTTGTTGTTTGCCCAGTGGGGCTGGGTTAACGTTTAAGGAAAAATGATGAAAGTGGTTGGCTTGGTTGGTTGGCGTGGGATGGTGGGTTCCGTCCTGATGCAACGCATGCAAGAAGAAAATGATTTTGCACACATTGAACCTATTTTCTTTAGCACTTCGAATACTGGCGGCAAGGCTCCAGCTATGGCGAAGACAGAAACGACATTGCAAGACGCCAACGACATTAAGACCCTTTCGAAATGCGACATTATTATCACCTGCCAAGGCGGTGATTACACCAATGACGTTTTCCCTAAACTGCGCGCCAGTGGTTGGAATGGCTATTGGATCGATGCCGCGTCTAGCCTGCGGATGAATGATGATGCCGTCATCATTCTTGATCCTGTGAATCTGTCGGTGATCAAAGATGCAATGGCGCGCGGCGTGAAAAACTATATCGGTGGCAATTGCACCGTGTCTTGCATGTTGATGGGCTTGGGCGGTTTGTTCCAACACAATTTGGTGGAATGGATGAGCTCGATGACGTATCAAGCCGCATCGGGCGGCGGCGCGCAACAATGCGCGAATTGTTGACGCAATTTGGCTCGATTAACGCCGAAGTCAAAGCCTTGCTAGATGATCCTGCTTCTGCGATTTTGGAAATCGACCGCAAAGTGTTGGCGAAACAGCACGCTTTCAGCGAGCAAGAAACCAAGAATTTTGGCGTGCAATTAGCGGGCAATTTGATCCCATGGATAGACAAAGATTTGGGTAATGGCGTCTCGCGCGAGGAGTGGAAAGCGGGCGCAGAAACCAACAAAATTTTGGGACGTGGCGAGGCCTTTGGTAGCAGCGCAATTCCTGTCGACGGCCTGTGTGTGCGCGTAGGCGCAATGCGTTGCCATTCGCAAGCCCTGACCATCAAGCTGAAAAAAGATGTGCCGCTCGATGAGATCAATGACATCATCGCCAGCAATAATCAGTGGGTGAAAGTGGTGCCAAATAATCGTGAAGCATCGATGCGTGATCTGTCCCCTGCGGCAGTCACTGGCAGCTTAACGATCCCTGTTGGCCGCTTGCGTAAGATGCAAATGGGTGGTGAATACCTGTCTGCCTTCACCGTTGGCGATCAGTTGTTGTGGGGGGCTGCTGAGCCACTGCGTCGTATGTTACGGATAATTCTCGAAAAATAAATCTGGTCGTTTTGACTAAATTTGGCTCCAAATAGCGCATAATAGCGAGTCCGAGCGCTGTCACCCCGTTGTCAATCAGCAACGGCAGCAAGCCGCCTGTAGTAGTTTTGCAGGCGGCTTTGCGCTTAAGCGGAGCTAAGACGTTGGATAAGCTTGCAGCCTTAAGTCCATGATGATATGTTGAAAGTTCTGAGAATAATGAAAAAATAAAGTTGCTGTTTTGCTCGTTAGCGTCTTTATCTAAACTGTATCCAATCCATACCACTCAATATGCACTCAAACAACCGCCCTAAGTACCTCTCGTTCGCTTTGAAAACGCTCAGTGCCTCCGTGGCTTCGGCGGTGTTACTGTCTAGCGCGCATGCTGCTGGTTTGGGTAAGTTGACCGTTCTCTCGGCACTAGGCCAACCACTGCGTGCTGAAATCGAACTCACCTCTGTTGCGCCTGATGAGTTGGCGACCTTAGCGCCGAAATTAGCGCCAGCTGAAGCCTTCAAGCAAGCCAATATTGATTTCAATCCCACACTGTTATCGCTGCGTTTTGCAGTTGATCAACGCGGCAATCGCCAATTTATCCGTGTCACTTCCAGCCAGCCAGTCAACGAGCCTTTCGTTGATATGTTGCTCGAACTCGGTTCTAGCGGTGGTCGTATTGTGCGCGAATACACCTTCTTGCTCGACCCCGCTGATTTGCGCACCGGACAAGCGGCGCAAGTATCGGGTGACGCTACTAGCAAGCCAGTTAGCAATACGGTAGCTGCGAACAATAGCGCGGCAAATAGCAGCGCAGCAGCGAGCGAAAAAGCTGAAAAAACGAGCAAAAAACCAGCGAAAGCAAGCAAAGCTGAAAAAGCGGAAAAACCTGCCGCTGAAAAACCAGCAGAGAAGCCAGCAGCAGAAAAACCAGCTGCTTCTGATATCGCGAAAGATTCTGCTTCGAGTTACGAAGTCAAAAAAGGCGACACCTTGGGCAAGATTGCTGCCCAAACCAAAATTTCCGGTGTCTCGCTCGATCAAATGTTGGCGGCCTTGTATCGCGCCAATAGCAATGCCTTCATTGGCAATAACATGAACCGCATTCGCACTGGTCAAATTTTGAATGTGCCCGATGCTGATACAGTAAAAGCAATTCCGCAAGGTGAAGCGCATAGCTTGGTGGTTGCCCAGTCGTCGGACTTCAATAGCTATCGCAACAAGTTGGCGGGCCAAGTAGAAAGCTCCAGCGCTGGCAAAACGCCAGAGATCAAGGTCGAACAGCCAGCCACGGCGGTGACCGAATCCAAAGACAAACTGAAGCTGTCGAAATCCTTGCAAGCAAGTAGCGATGGCAAGGCAATGGCAGCAGCAGAAGCGGAAAAAATTGCAAAAGACAAAGCGATCGCTGAAGCGAATGCGCGTGTCAAAGAATTGGAACGCAATATCAACGAATTGAATAAAGTCGTTGAGTTGAAAAATAAAGCGTTAGCGGATCAGGCGAAAAAGGCATCGGCAGCGGCGAGTACGCCAACCCCAACGCCAGCCAAGGCTACTCCTAGCCCAACCCCGACTCCGACCCCAGCGGCAAAAGTAGAACCCAAGGTAGAAGCTAAGCCGACGCCTGCTGCCGCACCTGAGGTGAAGCCAACACCTGCTGCAACGCCAGAAGTGAAGCCAACGCCAGTGGCTTCGGCAGCACCGGAAACCAACCCAACTCCAGCCGCATCGGCGCCTGAGGCAGCAAGCGCAGCAGCAACCACGCCGCCGCCAGCACCAACGCCAGCGAAACGTCGCGTGGTCTTGCCACCACCGCCACCACCAGAACCAAGCTTCATGGATACGTTGTCCGACAACTTGCTGCCGTTGTTGGGTGGTGTCGGCGTGCTTGGCTTGGGTGCGGGTTATTTCGTTTATCGCCGTCGCAAGCAGGCAGAACAGCCAAAGTT
>JACPVY010000144.1 GCA_016197345.1 Burkholderiales bacterium | reverse complement strand
CCACCTTCGGTGTATTTCATGATGTTGCCTTTGTGGACGATCGTGACCGAAGGCTTATCGTTGTCGATAGCGTATTGAATTGCTTTACGCACCAAACGTTCGGTACCTTGACGCGACACTGGCTTCACGCCGATGCCAGAGGTTTCTGGGAAACGAATCTTTGTCACGCCCATTTCTTTGGTCAAGAATTCGATGACTTTTTTCGCGGCGTCGGAGCCTTCGGCCCATTCGATACCTGCATAAATATCTTCCGAATTTTCACGGAAGATCACCATGTCGGTTTTTTCTGGCTCACGCACTGGCGAAGGCACGCCAGTGAAGTAGCGCACTGGGCGCAAGCAAACGTAGAGGTCGAGTTGCTGACGCAATGCCACGTTCAGGGAACGAATGCCACCGCCAACTGGGGTCGTCAATGGGCCCTTGATGGAAACCACATAGTCTTTCAAAACCGTCAAAGTTTCTTCTGGCAACCATACGTCTGGGCCATATACTTTGGTCGATTTTTCACCGGCGTAAATTTCCATCCAGCTAATTTTGCGCTTGCCGCCGTAGGCTTTTGCCACTGCCGCATCGATGACTTTGATCATCACTGGGCTGATATCCACACCAGTACCATCACCTTCGATGTAAGGAATGATTGGATTGTCTGGCACGTTCAAGGAAAAATTGTCGTTGACGGTGATTTTTTGGCCGTCGGTTGGTACTTTGATATGTTGATACATCGTTTTCTCCGAAGTTTGGACGGAAATGAAGCAAAGCGCTCCGTTATGTTACATACCTATTGGGATCAGCTAATAGCCTAGCGCGCAGGCCGCGAATACGTCTGCGCGCGACAGTTTTTTGGCTATCTCACAAAGGCTGCAATTTGTTGACTGAATAAAATATCACTAGCTCGCTACGCATTGCATGCGCCAGTCGCGCTAGCCGCTAGACCTGCTAAGAACGCGAAGAGGCGATATTTCACATTGTGCAGCAGCATTTTACAAGGACTGACCGAGAGATAGGACGAGCAACGCAAAAAATGCCATTTTCCCCGCAAATTTTGCGCAAAAATCATGGACAATCAATGCCCTAGCCTATTTTTCGTGCCGCCATGACCTTGATTTTGTTTAATAAGCCTAATTTGGTGATGTGCCAGTTTTCACCGCATCCAACCCGCCCAAGCTTGGCCGACTATATCAACATTCCTAATATCTACCCAGCTGGCCGTTTAGATGCCGACAGCGAAGGCTTGATTTTGTTGACCGATGATGGACAACTTCAGCACAACATCGCCCACCCTAGCCGCAAGGCTCCGAAAACTTATTTAGTGCAAGTTGAAGGCATAGCCACCGCAGCCCAATTACAACAGCTACGTGGCGGTATCAAGCTTGGCGATTTTACTACTCTGCCGTGCGACGCCAAACGCGTTCTCGCACCTGATTGGCTCTGGCCGCGCAATCCACCGATCCGCCAGCGCCAAGAAATTGCCACGGATTGGCTAGCGATCACGCTAAGCGAAGGAAAAAATCGACAAGTACGACGGATGACGGCGGCAGTCGGCTTACCCACGCTACGTTTAATTCGTATTGCGATTGGCGGAATTTCGCTATCTAGCCACCCATTAATGCCCGGCGAATGGCAAGAAGTTGATGCAAATGCAATCTAGGCACAAAAAAGTTCAATAATTTTCGAAAAAAAACGCATTTTTTTGAAAATTTCTGCATTTTGCTGTCAACGCACCTGCTAAGCACACCGTTATAGGCTCAGATTCAACACAGAATCCCGAATTTCTTAACCCACACAAAGGATTTCAAAATGAAACAAATCATCGCCGCTTTGGTTGCTAGCCTGTTCGCCGCTTCCGCATTCGCTGCTTCCGCATCCGCTTCCGCTCCTGCAGCTTCGGCTCCAGCAGCTTCCGCTTCCGCTCCTGCAGCTTCGGCTCCAGCAGCTGCTTCCGCAGAAGCATCCGCTAAGCCAGCTAAAAAAGCAAAAAAAGCAAAAAAAGCAAAAGCAGCATCCGCTGAAGCTTCGGCACCAGCAGCAGCTTCCGCATCGGCTTCCAAGTAATTCTTGGCGAGTTTGATCTAAAAAAGGCAGGTTTACCCTGCCTTTTTTATCGCCCAAAGAATTGCAATATTCATCTTTTTTCTAAATAGGCATCTCGAATTCATCACCTATTTCGATACAACTTTGCCGTACGCTGGCTTTTCTTGCTAGGCTTACGTTTTTGCTCACTTCTCAGCCAACATGAACGCTATCCGACCACTATTTGCAACACTACTTCTTGCTAGTTCAATCAGTGCTTCGGCGCAGACAATACAAAAATTCCCAACGACGCAATTGAGCATAGGGATGTACCTCATCAAAGCAGAGGTTGCAGCGACCGAGGCTGACCGCGAACAAGGCTTAATGTTCCGCGAAAAAATGGCGCCCAATGAAGGGATGATTTTTGTCTTCGATGGCCCTGCCACAGTGTGCATGTGGATGAAAAATACCCTCATCCCTCTTTCGGTCGCCTTCTTGGATAGCGCAGGCACCATCGTCAATATCGAGGAAATGAAACCTCAAACCTTGGATTCGCACTGCGGTAAGAAAAATGGCGGAATACGTTACGCATTAGAGATGAATGCGAATTGGTTCAAGCAAAAAAATATCAAGCCTGGCACCAAAGTAGAAGGTCTTCCAAAATAACAAGAAGCGACCATCACTCGTTGTGCTGCGAAGATCTACTGCAGAGTGGCGATTAAGCCGACAATGCTTTCAACGCTGCAGCCAAACGGCTCTTATGGCGAGCTGCTTTGTTTTTGTGGATGATTTTTTTGTCAGCGATACGATCGATCGTCGAGACGGATGCTTGGAACACTGCGCTCGCTGCAGCTTTGTCACCCGCCAAAATTGCTTTACGTACTGCTTTGATAGCGGTGCGCAAGGTCGAACGTTGGGACGAGTTGTGTGCGTTTTGCTTGACTGCTTGACGAGCGCGTTTGCGCGCTTGTGCGGTATTTGCCATGAATTTTCCTAATCGGTTCAATAGACGTTGGCAAACGACAGGTTTGCACAACCGGAATTCTGTAAAGCGTCAGATTATAACGTCTTTTTTTGAATGGAACAAGTATTGATGCATTTTCTTTTCGTAGCCGTTTTCCCTCGTTGCCCAATATAATTGCGCTATGACGACTGACTACACGACAACTGCTCTCGACTACTTCGCCAACCTAGTTCAGGATGACGATGCGATACCGCTATTTGAAGCGGCGATGTTGATTGCGCAAGATGCCGAGCCAGCGATTGACCTATCAGCCACCCAATTTACATTTGATCTACTGGTGCAGCGCTTACGACAGCGCATCAAGCGCGAACACAACGCGATTCAAAAATTACGCCTACTGATCCATTATTTTTATCAAGATTTAGGCTTTGGCCCGAATCTGAACAACTATTACGATCCCGATAATAGCTATCTGCATTGCGTAC
>JACPVY010000143.1 GCA_016197345.1 Burkholderiales bacterium | reverse complement strand
CCAACCCATCAAGGCTCGCGTCACAAAATGCCAATTGCCGGGGACACTACAGCCGATTAGGATGCCAACTACCATAGCGCTGGCTAAGCGAGGACGATGGCGCGCAAAGTGGTGAATAGGATGCATGATTCTTTTCAAAGCGCAGGGAAGATGCATGCTAACACAGGGTGTTTTGTCGAGGCAGCCTAAATTGTATTGATGGATATGGTTGGCAGTGGGATAGAACTAAGGGAGACCGAGCGTGGGAAGAAAGTGTGGATCGCAATTGCGAGCCGATCAACAAGGTGAGAGGGCGGTGTGCTAACGCTAGGCGTTTTGCCGGCAGCGATCGTCAGTCTGTCCCAATAAAAAACGCTAGTACGACAAAGCGCCGTACCAGCGTCCAATACTGCAAGGTATTACACTTCGATTGCCTACGTCAGCGATGTTCAGCGACGATTAGCGATGCTTAGCGATGCTTAGCAATCATCTTCCTTCCCACGCACGATCTGCCCCAACACTTGTTTTTGTTGGCGCCGCTGGTAGCGTGCGGTATTGTGCGCATCATGGCTGCCCGCCTTGCGCTGACGGGCGACGACGGCCATAGGATTGCGCGGTTTGCTACTGGTTTTAACGATTATCTTCATGATTTTATCCTTTGATGCAAATGACTTGACGCAGTGTGTGAACCACTTCAACCAAATCGGTCTGGTGTGCCATCACTTGGTCGATGTCTTTGTAGGCAGCTGGAATTTCATCGACTACCCCACCGTCTTTGCGACATTCAATACCCTCGGTTTGTGCCGCTAAATCGAAACGATTGAACTTGTCTTTCGCTGCCGTGCGACTCATGCGCCGCCCGGCACCGTGCGAACAAGAGCAAAACGATTCAGGATTACCTTTGCCACGCACGATATAGCTTTTCGCTCCCATGCTGCCAGGAATGATGCCCATCTCGCCGACTTGCGCGGAAATGGCTCCTTTGCGAGTGATGAACAGCTTTTCGTTATTGTGCGTTTCTTGCGCGACATAGTTGTGATGGCAATTAATCGCCTCACCATCGAGCTTGAACGGCGGCAAAAATAATTGCAGCACTTTTAAAACGCGCCGCATCATTTCACTGCGATTGAGTAAGGCATAGTCTTGCGCCCAATCGAGCGCTTCGCAGTAGTCGTCAAACAAATCCGAGCCTTCAGAAAAATAGGCAAGATCTTTGTCTGGCAAATGAATTTGATGGCGTTGCATTTCTTTGCGCGCTTTATTGATGAAATAGCGCCCAATCACATTGCCGATCCCGCGTGAACCCGAATGCAGCATGACCCACACGCGCTGCTCTTGATCCAAGCAAATTTCGACAAAGTGATT
>JACPVY010000142.1 GCA_016197345.1 Burkholderiales bacterium | reverse complement strand
GGCGGTACGGTATTGCGCGTGCTACTGCCTTCGCCTGGTTGTTGAATCGCATTCGATTGTGGGCGTGGACGTATCACCATCCGCGTCGCATCCAAATCTTCTAGCGCTTCGCCAGCCAAGGCGCGTTGCAAATCTTTTTTGAAATCCAGCGCTGTCGGGTAGCGGTCATCGGGCTTTTTCGCCAACGCACGTAGTACCACCGCATCAAAAGCGGGCGATAGCGCCGGATTCATCACGCTAGGCAAGACCGGGTCTTCCTGCATGATTTTCTTTTGTATCGCCCACATGCCTTGCGCATGGAAGGGTTTTTCGCCCGTCAGGAATTGGTACAGGATGATGCCGACGGCAAAAATATCGGAACGTGGTCCAACTGCCGAGCCTTCGATTTGCTCGGGGGACATATAGCTAGGGGTGCCAACCATCGTCCCGGCTTGGGTGCGTTCGGTATTGGTATCAGATAAACGGGCGACGCCAAAGTCAGTCAGTTTGACGCGATTTTGGCCATCTAACATGACGTTAGCGGGTTTGATATCGCGGTGGACGATACCGTTTTGATGCGCATAATCGAGCGCGTCTAACAATTCCCCCGTCATGCGCACCGCATCTTCTAGCGAGAATGGGTGTTTTTCGTCGAAATGGGTTTTTAGTTCTTCGCCACGGATGCATTCCATGACGATAAAGGCGATGTCATTTTCTTCGCCAAAGTCAAATACGGTGACAATATTCGGATGATTAAGCCGCGCTACCGCTTGGGCTTCACGGATAAAGCGGGCTGAATATTCTGCTTCTAGCTCGGGGTCGCTGATATGCCCTTTGAGAATGGTTTTTACCGCGATCTGGCGATTGAGTTTGGGATCTATACCCTCATAGACCACGCCCATCGCGCCACGACCCAGCACGCGAGTGAGTTGATATCGACCAAGTTGACTAAGCTCTTCCATCAGGTATCTGCAGTTTGGCGAATGACAAAGACAGAAGTGTAACCTAAGCCAGCATGGGACTAGTAGTGCAGGCGCGAAAAATCACGTTCCCTGCGCAAAATATTGCCTTGGTTCAATGTTGTGAGCGGCAAATGGCTTTATTGATATATTAGCGTGGCGCTCGCCTTCATTTGGGCAGGGTTAAATTAAAACGGAGTGCGATCACACGCAGCATAAAGGTGACTAGCGTGCCCGCGATAATAGGGACGGTTGGCCCTAATTTAGCCCAGTCTGCCAATAAATACACCCAGCACCCGAGGAAAGAGCAGGTCGCATACAACTGACCATGGCGAAACACCATCGGAATTTCATTGCAAATCACATCGCGCAGTACACCGCCGAAAATACCCGTGATGACGCCCATCATCACGCACACCACCATCGGCATATTTTCGCCTGCCGCTAGCGCCGCCCCCGTCACACTAAACAAGCCCAGCCCAAGCGCATCGGCATATAAAATCGCCCGTTCGGCGACGACGTGGCGCAAATGGCGGCCAAACGGGTAAGCCAACAGCGCTAGACCAAAAATCAAGACCGGGTAGGATGGATGCTCGACCCAAAACAGCGGGCGACGATCCAGCAAAATATCGCGGAGGGTGCCGCCACCAAAAGCGGTGATAAAGGCCACCGTGAAGACGCCAACTAAATCCATTTTCTTTTGGCGTGCTTCGACAAAGCCAGAAACGGCAAACGCGATCACGCCTGCCACTTCAATCACATGGGAAAAGGTGCTGACTGCTGCGTGTACGCCTGCCATCTTTAGTCTTTATCCTTGTTCCAGCATATTGTCATCCGCCCCTTTGTCGAGTTCTTGCAGCAGGCGTTCGGAATCGATGTCTTTCGTCCATTTGGCGACGACGATGGCTGCTACGCCGTTACCGATCAAATTGGTCAGCGCTCTGGCTTCCGACATAAAGCGGTCTATGCCTAAAATCAGGGCCAGACCGGCAACTGGGACAGTCCCCACTGCCGAGAGTGTTGCCGCCAGCACAATGAAACCGCTACCAGTGACACCTGCCGCGCCTTTTGACGTCAACAGTAAGACGGCGAGCATCGTCAATTGCTGGCCCAAGGTCATTGGTGTATTGGTGGCTTGAGCGATGAAGACGGCTGCCATTGTCAGATAAATCGAGGTGCCATCCAGATTAAAGGAATAACCCGTTGGAATCACCAAGCCGACCACCGATTTGCGCACGCCGAGATTTTCTAACTTATTCATGATGCCCGGTAGCGCCGATTCAGATGATGAGGTGCCGAGCACAATCAATAATTCTTCTTTGATATAGCGGATGAATT
>JACPVY010000254.1 GCA_016197345.1 Burkholderiales bacterium | reverse complement strand
TGAAGCTATCGTTTTGCCACTCACATACCACCACGAACACTACGAACTCTATCTCCGCTACCAGACCTCACGCCATGCCGGCGGTGGCATGGATCACGATAGCCGCGATCAATATGCGCAATTTCTATTGCAAAGCCGGGTGCATACGCGCTTGGTGGAATTCCGCGAAGCCGATGGCAGCCTGTGCATGGTCAGTATTATCGACATCATCGATGACGGCTTATCTTCGGTGTACACCTTTTTTGATCCCGACGCACTCGGCGCCTCGTATGGCACCTATAACGTGCTATGGCAGATTGATCAAGCCAAAAGCTTAGGGCTACCCTATATCTATCTAGGTTATTGGATAGCAGAGAGTCGGAAAATGGCCTACAAAACCCGCTTCCAACCGCTGCAAATCCACGTCGATGGGCAATGGCAATTGCAAATAGATGCGTAGCGGCGCAGCCAGCAGGCTAAAATAGCGGCTTTCGCGGCTCGCTAGCGCATTGCAGCAAGCCAGCCCCCTACCCTTGCCGCCGAGTCTGAAGCGATGTCCGACAAATTCTTGTATGCCCTCACCCGCCCCATTTTATTTGCGCTTGATGCCGAAGATGCGCACAACCTGACGCTACCGAATCTGCGTCGCGCGGAAAAATTGGGACTCACCCGCTTACTGCCACGCCCCAAGCTCGATCCACGGGAAGTAATGGGCATCCGCTTCCCCAATCCGGTTGGTCTCGCGGCGGGCTTGGACAAAGACGGCGCCTATATCGACGGCTTAGCGGCGCTAGGATTTGGCTTTATTGAAGTCGGCACCGTCACCCCGTTAGCACAAGCTGGCAATCCCAAACCACGCATGTTCCGCCTGCCTGCCGCAAACGCCTTGATCAACCGCATGGGCTTTAATAATGGCGGTGTCGATGCCTTTGTGGCAAACGTGCAAGCGTCGCGTTTTTATCAAAACAAAGAAGGCGTGCTGGGCTTGAATATCGGCAAAAATGCGGCAACGCCGATTGAAAATGCAGCCGATGATTACTTGCTCTGTCTGCAAAAAGTCTATCCGTATGCCAGCTATGTGACAGTCAACATTTCCTCACCCAACACCAAAAATCTGCGCCAATTGCAAGGTGAATCGGAGCTTGATGCCCTGCTCTCGCGCTTGAAAGAAGCGCAGCAACGCCTCGCCGATCAACATAAACGCTATGTGCCGCTTGCGCTCAAAATCGCGCCGGATATGGATGTCGAGCAAATCAAAACCGTTGCCAGCCTTTTACTGCGCCACAAAATCGACGGTGTGATCGCAACCAATACCACCACCACGCGTGATGCGGTGACGGGCTTGCCACATGCCGAAGAAGCGGGTGGGCTTTCTGGCGCGCCAGTGTTTGAGCTATCCAATCGGGTGATCAAAGCGCTGAAAGCAGAATTAGGTGATGCCTTACCAATCATCGGTGTCGGTGGCATTTTAAGTGGCGACGATGCGAAAGCGAAAATGACGGCTGGTGCTTCGCTAGTGCAACTTTACTCTGGCTTAATCTATCGTGGCCCGGCTTTGGTGCGCGAATGCACACAAGCTTTACGCCAAAAACCATAGTTCGCATTTTTTCAATGCGGAAAAAACCATCACGCTACGGTTTAGCCCTATAATCTCAGCACTTTTTTGCCATAAGCTTATTTCCAAAAGAGCTAAGTAAATGCAAAAATAGTCTATCTTACCCAAGCCCAAATCAGGGCTTGGCCCATGCTAGACTGCGCGACTTGCACCGACGACATGGTATTGCCTCAAAAATTGCCCGAAACAATCGCTTTTTTGAGGTAATCAACAGAGATCGGTGCCATTTCTACCCCCACACCCCACTGGTGCACCATAAAAGATTAGAGAGAGTCATGACTACGCACGCCAAAAACCCTGCTGTCTTAAGCCTGATCGGCAACACCCCGATGGTCGAAGTAACCCGTTTAGATACCGGTTTGTGCCAATTATTTTTGAAATTGGAATCGCAAAATCCCGGTGGTTCAATTAAAGATCGCGTTGGCTTAGCGATGATTGAAGCAGCAGAAAAAGAAGGCCGCTTAGTCCCCGGCGGCACGGTGATTGAGGCAACCGCGGGCAATACGGGTCTCGCGCTAGCACTGGTTGCACGCGCTAAAGGCTATAACGTGGTGTTGGTGGTGCCAGACAAAATGTCCACCGAAAAAGTCTTGCACTTGCGCGCACTCGGTGCGACCGTACATCTAACCCGTTCCGACGTGGGCAAAGGTCACCCAGAATACTATCAAGACTATGCCGCACGCTTGGTCAAAGAAATCCCCAATTCGTTTTACGTCGATCAATTCAATAACCCAAGCAATCCGCTGGCACATGAAACCACCACTGGCCCTGAAATCTGGGCGCAAATGGCACATGATGTCGATGCGGTGGTGTGCGGTGTTGGCTCTGGCGGCACCATGGCAGGCTTGACGCAATTCTTCCGTCGCGTCAATCCGAATATCGAATTCGTGTTGGCTGATCCAGTCGGCTCTATCCTGACCGAATATGTGGAGACTGGTAAAGTCAATGAAGTGTCGGGTTCGTGGGCGGTAGAAGGCATAGGCGAAGACTTTATTCCATCAATCGCTGACCTGTCCCAAGTCAAACGTGCATTCTCCATCACCGACCACGAAAGCTTCTCTAGCGCCCGCGAATTGGTGCGCGCCGAAGGCATCGCGGGTGGTTCTTCTACTGGCACTTTGCTCGCTGCGGCGCTCAAATATTGCCGCGAACAAACCACGCCAAAACGTGTGGTCAGCTTCGTTTGCGATACCGGGACACGTTATTTATCGAAGGTGTATAACGACAACTGGATGGTCGATCAAGGCTTGCTGAAACGCGAAGTGTATGGCGATTTGCGCGACATTATCAGCCGTCGCTATTCCGATGGTGGCGTGATCACCGTCGCTAGCAATGAAACCTTGATGATTGCATTTAACCGCATGCGCAATGCCGATATCTCGCAATTGCCAGTGATGAGCAATGGCAAAATCGTCGGCTTAATCGACGAATCGGATATTTTGCTCAAAGTCACCACCGACACCCAGGCATTCCGCGAACCCGTCGAAGCAACGATGACACACGCTATCGAAATGAACCGTGGCTTGGTCGCGATCATCGCCGACGATCATCGCTTTTACGGCTTGATCACCCGCTTCGATTTGATCAATCATTTGCGCCGCAGTATGGCTTAATTGCGTGGCCTAATTCGTTTGAAATTCCTTTAGGATTCTTTGAAACACTATGACGACTTCTTCAACTAAAAAAGCAGGTTTTGCCACCCGCGTAATCCACGCTGGCCAAAGCCCTGATCCTAGCACTGGCGCTATCATGCCACCAATTTATGCCACCTCGACTTTCGTCCAAGAAAGCCCAGGCGTACACAAAGGACTGGACTATGGCCGTTCACACAATCCTACCCGCTGGGCGCTAGAACGCTGCGTCGCCGATTTGGAAAGCGGCTCACAAGCTTATGCCTTCGCTTCCGGCTTAGCGGCGATTGCCACGGTGTTGGAATTGGCCGACGCGGGTTCGCATATCATCGCTGGCGACGATATGTATGGCGGCAGCTATCGCTTGTTTGAGCGCGTGCGCAAACGTAGCGCTGGCCATCGTTTTAGCTATGTCGATCTCACCAACCCAGAAAATCTGTTGGCAGCGATTGAACCGGGCACCAAAATGGTCTGGGTCGAAACGCCGACCAATCCGATGTTGAAAATCACCGATTTGCAAGCGATTGCCAAGATCTGCCGTGAACGCAATATTCTCTGCATCGCTGATAACACCTTTGCTTCGCCATGCTTGCAACGCCCGCTTGAATTGGGCTTTGATATCGTCGTCCATTCGATGACGAAATATCTGAACGGTCACTCCGACATCATCGGCGGCATCGCGATTGTCGGCAATGAAGAGCGGCACACAGCGCTGGCAGAGCAAATGGCTTTCTTGCAAAACTCGGTCGGCGCCATTGCTGGCCCGTTTGATAGCTTCCTCGCCCTGCGCGGCATCAAAACCTTGGCGCTACGCATCGATCGCACTTGCAGCAACGCAATGGAAATCGCGCAATGGCTAGAAGGCCAAGCCAAGGTGAAAAAAGTGTATTACCCCGGCTTGAAATCGCACCCGCAACACGAATTGGCAAAACGCCAAATGAGCGGCTTCGGCGGCATTATTTCGGTTGATTTGAATACCGACTTAGCTGGCGCGCGGCGCTTTTTGGAACGTTGCGAATACTTTGCGCTAGCGGAAAGTTTGGGCGGCGTCGAAAGTTTGATCGAGCATCCAGCGATCATGACCCACGCCACCATTCCCGAAGCAACGCGCGCACAATTGGGCATCACCGATACGTTTATCCGTTTATCGGTGGGCGTTGAAGACATTGTGGATTTGAAGCAGGATTTGCAAAACGCGCTAGACGCGATTTAAGTCAGAACGGAAATAAGAGCGCGCCAGCCTTAGCGCTGGTGCGCTTTTTTATTGCGCTGAAGTTTGCGCGGCTGCCTTGGTGGCATTGGCCTGCGCTAGGCGCTTGGCTTTTTGCAAGCTGGAATCCTGCTGGTAACGCTTTTGCACCTGCCGATAACAATGATTTTTTGCCGCCCGCGCCTCACGCCAGCAGGTTTGTTGCGCTTGATTTGTTGCTCCCGGCAATCCATCCTAGCAATTTTTCAGCATCGCGCTTGCAACGCTATGGCATTGCCGAAAGTCTTCACTCGTGGGTGAGGCATGTCCCGGTAGCGACAGCATTAGCCACAGCAAGAAAAATGGTGTTGTATAGCGGTTCATAGGCTTGATCCATTGACAGCAGCATGATGCCTAGCATCGGCAACGGATTAATTGAGACTGAGATTCTTTTCACTCAGCAAGCGCCGCTCGAGCAACCACGCGCGCAAGTCAGCAAAAACTTTATCGCTCTCTACTTCATTGAATATCTCGTGATACATCGTCGGATAGACGAAGAGTGTCGCCAATTGCTTAGGCAAAGCGGGATGAAAGCGGAAACTGCCTTCTGGGTTGACCAAGCGATCCGCACCCGCCACCATCAAGCAACACGGAATATTCAATTCGCATGCGTGGTGATGGCAGTACTCAATCGCCGCCAAAATCCGTCGCATCGTATTCGCGCTGATGCGGCCATGGATGAGTGGGTCTTGTTGATAGTCACGCACGACCTTAGCGTCGTGCGACAGGTATTTGACAGGCAAGCTAGTTGGCAAACCCAAGCTCGGCGCCAAACGCTGCATCACTGCAAATAACTTGCGCTGCCAGCCCGCCATGAATACCGCTAAAGCAGGGGAAGATAAAATCACCGCATGCAGGCGACTGCGTTGCTCAAGAGCAAAGCGCGCGGCAAACAAGCCGCCCATGCTATGCCCAAATAAAATCGGTGACACGTTCATTTCTTCGATGAAATCATCGACCACAATTTGCGCGTCTTGCAAAAACGGCTCGCCGACCGGGCTATCCCCTCGCGCGCCATCCGATTTGCCATGCCCGCGCTGATCATAGGTGCGGACTGAAAATCCGCAATCGGTAAAAAATTTCACCACATGCAAGTAGCGCCCACAATGCTCACCCAAGCCATGCATGATGACCACGGTGCCGCTTGGTGGGCGTCCCGGCAACATCCAATCGGCGACATACAGTGCAGTGCCATCGGCACCATGCAACATTTTTTCGCGCAATTGCGCCATTAAACGCCCCAGACGATATCGTGCCCCGCTTTGTTCGCAGCGCGCACCATTTCAAGCAGCGGGAAAGCACGGGTCGCAAAGCTCACTTGCTCAGCAACTTCATGTTCTTGATCGTCGTGATTGGGATTGTGATGTGCATGCACATCGTGCTGAATTTCTTCAGAGGCGGGGTGTTCTTTGCTCTCTTGTATTTCTTTTTCTAGCGTGGCGAGCGCCTGCGCGGATTCGGCGGCGGTGAGTACGCCGCGCTGATGTTCTTTTTGCCATAAATCAAGAATGCGATTCGCGTGTTCTTGATACATGATGACTTCTGCCGCGGCCTTGGATTTAAAGGTGATTAACATGATGCCCTCTTTCGATAAGTTGACTGCGACCATTTGGTCAGCGCTAGGATGCTTTGAAAGCCTTACTAGACCTTAAACCTAGAAACGGCAGTTGACCGCTATTTTCTCCAAAAGATACTTGATTTCATTGGAGAAAACGGCGAAAAAAATTCACCCATTAGGTGAGAGCGCTACAGGCGAAATTACTTGTTTCCCAACTCGCTAGCTTTGTTGCAACTTCGTAGCAGAATGCAGTCTGCTTCCTCGTTGCGCCTCGCTAT
>JACPVY010000141.1 GCA_016197345.1 Burkholderiales bacterium | reverse complement strand
CGGTGCGCAGATGTTCGATATCTTGCGGTAGGCTGGCCAGCGATTCGCTACTGCGCACATCCATCGCTACGGCTAGCTTGTTGACGCGTTCACGACTCAGCGTTTGCACTAATTCTGGTAGCAAGGCCGGCGGCATATTATCGACACAGTAATAGCAGCCATCTTCTAGCACATTTAGCGCTACCGATTTGCCGGAGCCGGACATGCCGGTGATGATGACAATCCGCATAGTGTGTGCCTAATCTGTGCCTAAACCCAAAGCGCGTTAATCGCCGCTCATTGCTTGGCGTTGGCGTTCGATGAATTCAGAAAGGGTATCAATGCCGCGCAATTGCATGATGGTATTGCGCACCGCCGCCTCGAGCAACACGGCGATATTACGACCAGCAGCCACTGGTACGATCACTTTGCGGATCGGCAAGCCGAGCACGTCTTCGGTCGGGGACATGAACGGTAGACGGTCGCTTTCTTCTTCTAGCGTGCGGCGTCGCACTAGATGCACGATCAGTTTTAAGCGCATTTTGCGGCGCACTGCCGTTTCGCCGAAGATGGCGCGGATATCGAGCAAACCCAAGCCGCGCACTTCCAATAGATTTTGTAATAGCGGTGGGCAGCGACCTTCAATCATGTTGGGCGCGATGCGCGAAAATTCGACGGCATCATCGGCCACTAAACCGTGGCTGCGCGAAATCAATTCCAAGCCCAATTCGCTTTTCCCTAGCCCAGAATCGCCCGTGATCAATACGCCCACCCCTAACACGTCCATAAACACGCCATGCATGATGATGCGCTGGGCAAGTTTTTTCGACAGATAAACGCGCAAAAAGTCGATCACCTGCGCGGCGGGGAGTGGTGTGGAGAAAAGGGGAATATTGCGTTCGTCGCAGATCGCTAGAATATCGGGCGGTGTTTCTAGCCCTTGCGCGATGATCAACGCCGGCGGGCCGCCAGCCACCAGTTCTTCGATGTTATAGATGCGCGATTCGGCTTTTAAGCGCTGGTAATAATTGATTTCTTGGTGACCGAAAATTTGAATACGGCCTGGGTGAATGAGGTTCAAATGCCCAACCTGATCGGCGGCAGAGGCGGTATCGCCTGAAATCAGGCGCTCGCCGCCTGGAAAGCCAGCAAACCATCCCAACTGTAAGGATTCACGATTCTCGTCGTACAGACGTTGGATGGTTAAGGGTGTGGGCATCATAGGCGTTGGGCCGTGCAATAGATTCCGTTGTGCAAAGTCAAAACTAAAGTTCAGACATTAAGCAATGCTATGCAAACTGGGTTGCCAGTTCACGATCCGATTATGCACTGAAGCGGCTGATGGATCTGTTGTCAACGCGGTACGAAACGCATCATCAGAAAACATTTCAGCAATTTCAGACAAAATCTCTAGATGCTGTTGCGTAACGTTATCAGGAATAAGCAAGAAGAACAACAAATTCACAGGCAAGCCATCGGGTGATTCAAACGCAATCGGCGTTGCTAAACGCACAAAGGCGGCGATTGGGCCTTTCAGGTGTTTGACGCCTTTGATGCGGCCATGCGGTACGGCGACACCTTGGCCTAAGCCAGTTGAACCTAGGCGCTCGCGGGCAAATAGGTTGTCATAGACGATGGCACGGGCGATGCCACAGTTATTTTCGAAAATCAGTCCGGCCTGCTCGAATGCGCGCTTTTTGCTCGACACTTCGAGATCTAATACCACGTTTTCTGCTGCCAAAATTTTGCTCAAGATGGTCATCATGCAAGCTCTGTGTCCGATTGAAAACCTCGAAAAACCTACTGAGAACCTCGAAAAATCGACTTCTTCAGCCGCTTATCTAGCTATCTGGCGCTATAGCGGCGATCAATTGCACGCTATCGACTCTGCTCGCTACCGTTATTCGACGTTCTTACTGGCCACCTGTGCTTAAGCGTTGCCGCATTCAGCGCAGTGCGTGGCCTCATTAGAAATGATAGGCGGCCTCTGTCTGTTGCCTAGGTTTGTTACGAAGATGCAACAAACCTCAAGCTGTCACCGCTACGTTGTGCCTTTTATTCTGCTGCTTGAGCGCGAGTGAATGGTCATCAACCTGCTCGCTTGCCTAGCAAGAAGGGGACGCACTATGTCACATCGCCGCT
>JACPVY010000140.1 GCA_016197345.1 Burkholderiales bacterium | reverse complement strand
TTGCTGGCGGCCTTGGCTGATGGCGTATCTGGCAATGCTGGGGGACGGGAAGCGGCGGAATATTCAGTGCGGGGTTTGCTCTCGGATTATTACGCCACCCCCGACACTTGGTCAGTCTCGCAAGCGCTCGATAAGGTGTTGCAAGCGACGAATAAATGGGTGCAGCACCAAGGCAATCAACGTGCCGAAGTGGCGGGCATGGCGACCACCCTCACCAGCGTCGTCTTACGCGGCAAGTTTTACTATTTCGCCCACGTTGGTGATAGCCGCCTCTATTTGCTACGCGATGGTCGCCTCAATTGCCTAACGACCGACCATGTGTGGGACAGACCAGAAATGCAGCATGTATTAACCCGTGCGATCGGCCTAGATCGCCATGTGGTCATCGACCACGGCATGGGGGAAATGCAGCTAGGTGATCTGTTTATTTTAGCCAGCGATGGCGTCTGGGCGTATCTCCCTCAAAGCGAATGGCCAAGGCTATTGCAAGCCGATGCGCTAAACGAAGAACAAAATCTTGCCGACAATCTGGTGCAAGCCGCGCTAGCCAATGGCGGCCAAGACAATGCCAGCGCCTGCGTGTTACGCGTCACTAGCCTACCGCAAGAAAATCTACGCGATGCACTGTCTTCTAGCCGCAGTCTGCCACTCCCGCCACGCTTAAAAGTGGGGCAGAACATTGATGGCTATCAAATCGACGCCATCTTGCATCAATCCAACTCTAGCCTGTTGTATCTAGTAACGGAAATCACACCATCAGCCAGCGAACATAGTCGAAAACTGGTGCTAAAAACCCTGCCACCGGAGAAAAATGGGCCACACGAGCGTAGCGCGTTTGCACACGAAGAATGGTTGGCGAAACGGGTCGTGGCGCGCTTTTTTCCGCAAGTGATACAACCCACACAAAAGAATTTCTTGTATTACCTTAGCACTTGGCATGCCGGGCGCGATTTGCAGCAAATGCTAGACGAAGGCCACCATTTCACCGTGCCCGACATCATCAAATTGGGCAGCAATTTGGTGCGCGCAATCGGTGCATTACATCGGCGCAACATCGTTCACCGCGATATCAAACCGGCGAATCTACATCTTGGCAATGATGAAGAATTGCGCGTACTCGACCTCGGTGTTGCCCGCTCGGGCTTAGAAGCCAATGATCAAGATGATGCACCGCAAGCGGGTACGCCTTCGTTTTTAGCGCCAGAACAATTTGCGCCGCATCATCAGGGCGCCTCGCGTCAAACCGATGTCTATGCCGCTGGCGTGACGCTGTTTTATTTGCTGACCCGCAAATATCCGTATGGCGAGATCGAACCCTTTCAACAAGCACGCTTTGGTGAGCCGCAACGCCCCGGCCGCTACCGTCCCGATGTGCCGCAATGGCTGGAAAATGTGATTCTCAAAGCCGTCGCGCGCGAGCCTAGCCAACGCTTTGAAACGGCAGAGGAATTTTTGCTGGCGCTAGAGCGTGGCGCGGCATACCCGTTAGCACCGCCCGTCACACCAGCGCTGCTGCAGCGCGACCCGGTTGGGGTGTGGCGAGCGGTCGCCTTGATTGCCGTCATAGTCAATATTTTGCTGCTCTATCTGTTGGTGGTGCGCTAGCCTGAGCTGCCGAGCGCGGCAGCGTGGTGCAGAGTGGGGCTTAAGCGCTAGCGATAACTGCTACAATCGCGCCATCAGCAATCTTGCCCTGCACTGAATTGGAAATCATGGAACACAAACTCAGCCTAGACGAATTCGACGCGCTAGAACAAGTCTCTACGCTCAAAAAAGGCGCAAAACCTAGCGCTTGCGTCAATCGCAATGCAAAACGGCTATCCGGCATCAAATTGATCGCTTTTCGCCGCGATGGTGGCTTGGAATTGACCGATAACGGCCGCCAATTCTTATTCATTAAGCAATGTTTAGATGGATTGCGCACGCTGGCCGATGGTGGCAGTCATAGCTTACCGAGTGCGGTTGCGCAATTTTTGGCGCGTAAGAGCCATATCGAGGCGGCTAACGAGCCAGGACAATGGCAAATTACCGAGCGCGGGCGAGAAAGTTTGGCGGAGAGTGCAAGCCAAGCGTAAAGTGGGCATTGCGGAGGGAGGCATCTTTTTTTCCTCCTTCGCAATTTTTTGCCGATACCGCGGGCCGCATATCGTTTGCGGTCAACACATAAGCCGCAAATAACACGACGACCATGATGACTTCTCCCCACCTATCACGCACGCCAGCCTTGTTGTTATGCGCTGTATTCAGTCTCGCACCCATTATTGCTCAAGCACAAACC
>JACPVY010000139.1 GCA_016197345.1 Burkholderiales bacterium | reverse complement strand
ACTCAATAAACAAATCACAGCGAGCGGCGAAGAAATCTGGGGCGCCGTGATGTCTTCGGCAAAAATTGGCGGCAGCGCGGTGCTTAGTTGGCTGACGACAGTGCTGTTGGTGCCCGTCGTCTTGTTTTATTTATTGCTCGATTGGCATAAATTGGTTGACCGGGTGCGCGATGCGATTCCACGCCGCTGGCTGGCGCGCACTGTCGCAATGGCGACTGAAGTCGATGAATTATTAGCGCAATATCTGCGCGGACAAATGTTGGTGATGCTAGTGCTTGCGATTTATTATTCGGTAGGCTTGGGCATCGCGGGGTTTGAGGTCGCCTTACCAGTTGGCATCATCACTGGATTATTGGTATTCATTCCCTATCTCGGCTTTGGATTGGGCTTGTTACTCGCGCTAATTGCTGCCGTTTTACAATTTCCGGGGCCACATGGCTTGGTTGCCGTCGCCATTGTTTATGGCTTTGGTCAAGTGCTGGAAGGATTTTTCTTAACGCCGCGTTTGGTCGGTGAGCGCATAGGCATGAATCCGCTCGCGGTGATTTTTGCCTTGCTCGCCTTTGGCCAATTATTTGGTTTTGTCGGCGTGTTGCTCGCTTTGCCAACTTCGGCTGTCTTGATGGTGGCCTTTAAACATCTGCGTAATAGCTATTTGCAAAGCAGCTTTTATCTTACCTAGCTTGGTGTGTTATGAAACAGCTTTTGCTGAACCTAATTGAGGAGCAGGCGCAAAGCCTGGCCACTTTTTCGCCGGGACGTAATCTCGAGTTATTACACGTCCTGACGCAAGTGGAGGCGCGCACGGCGCCCGAACATTTTATCTATTTATGGGGAGAAACAGCCGCAGGTAAAACCCATTTATTGCGCGCACTCGCCGCGCATGACAAAGCACTGTATATCAGCGGCGCCACCAAGCGCTTGCCGAGCTATGCGCCGCAATACGATGTCTATCTCGTCGATGATTGTGAAAAACTGGGGCCAGATGCGCAAATTGATGCCTTTGCCTTATTCAATGAAATTCGCGCCCATGGTGCGTACATGGTCACCAGCGGCGCAATGGCCCCAGCTACGCTACCTGTGCGCGAAGACTTGCGCACACGCATGGGCTGGGGCTTGATTTACCAAGTACACGCCCTGTCGGACGCCGAAAAAATCGCGGCGTTAGAGGCTGCCGCCAAATCGCGAAGCTTGAACTTAGCACAAGGCGTGTTACCCTATCTCATCACGCACGTACAACGGGATATGCGTTCTTTATCGACGATTTTGCAGGCGCTAGATACCTATTCGCTGGAAACAAAACGGCCGATTACCCTGCCCTTATTGCGTAAATTATTGCAGCAAGAAATTAAGAATGAAGCAAAGAATGAGTCAAAAAGCGACTCAAAAAATGCATCAACAAGATGAATTCGCAAAAAATGAATAATTTAGCTCTATTTGACCTTGATCATACTTTGTTACCACTCGATTCAGATAACGAATGGGGCCAATTCCTCGTTCGTATAGGTGTGTTAGATGCCGCCGAATTTGGTCAACGCAATGCCGAGTTTTATGCACAATATCAGGCTGGCACCCTCAATCCCGATGAGTATCTGGAATTTGCGCTAGGCACACTGGCCAAATTCAAGCGCAAACAATTAGATGCTTGGCGCGCGCAATTCATGGCCGAAGTCATCCAACCAGCGATTTTGCCAGCCGCCCTCGAATTGCTAGACAAACACCGTAGCGCTGGCGATTTGCTCGCCATCGTCACTGCCACCAATCGCTATGTCACCGAACCGATCGCGCAAGCGCTAGGGGTGGAACATTTGATCGCCGCCGAGCCAGCCGAAGATGCGGCAGGTGAAATCACCGGGCGCTTACTTGGTCAACACAATCAAGGGGCGGGGAAAGTCCACAACACCCGGGCTTGGCTGGCAAAAATGAATAAAGACCTTTCCAGTTTTGAACAAAGTCATTTTTACAGCGATTCTCACAACGATATCCCGCTGATGTCAGTGGTGACGCATCCGGTCGCCACCAACCCTAATGCCAAACTGAAAGCGCATGCGAGCGCCCAAGGCTGGCCTTTGCTGACCTTATTCAATGATTAAAAAACTGATACGCCGCATCCTTGGCGTCAAGGAAAAACCTGCGGCCATTAACCCGAAAGAGCCGCTACGCTTAAGCGCGCAAGAGCACGGCATCAATTTGCAATTGCTCTCACCAAACGCTTTGCGGGTAACGCAAACCTTGCAAGAAGCGGGCTTCAAAGCCTTTGTCGTCGGCGGCGCGGTGCGCGATTTATTACTGGGCGTCAAGCCAAAAGATTTCGATATCGCCACCAACGCTACCCCCGAGCAAATCAAGCGCCTATTCCGGCGCGCTTTCATCATTGGCCGCCGCTTTCAAATCGTGCATGTGATGTTTGGTCAAGAGTATGTACTACGATCCGGCCACCCAAGAAGTGCTGGATTACCACGGCGGTATGGCAGATTTACGCAATAAAACGCTACGCATCATCGGCCAACCCGAAGCACGCTTTCGCGAAGACCCGGTGCGCATGCTGCGCGTGGTGCGTTTCGCCGCCAAGCTGCAATTCGAGATCGCCCCCGCAACCCGCGAACCTATCAAGGTAATGGCACCCTTGATCAATAATGTGCCAGCCGCACGCGTCTTCGATGAAATGTTGAAGTTGCTGACCAGTGGCCATGCCCTCGCCTGCTTGCAACAATTGCGCAGCGAAGGCTTGCATCATGGCTTATTGCCCTTGCTCGACGTCGTGCTGGAGCAACCGCTAGGGGTCAAATTTGTCACGCTAGCACTCGCTAGCACAGACGAGCGAGTGCAATTGGGCAAACCGGTATCGCCCGGCTTTTTGTTTGCGGCCCTGCTCTGGCATCAAGTGGTGGAAAAATGGGAAGCCTATCGCGCTAGTAACGAGCCGCCTATCCCTGCGCTGCATTTAGCGGCCGACGATGTGTTGGAATCGCAAACCGAAAAACTGGCGCTACAACGCAAAATTGGTAGCGATATGCGTGAAATTTGGGCCATGCAACCGCGCTTTGAGCGTCGCACCGGGAAAGCGCCGTACAAATTATTGGAGCATCCACGCTTTCGCGCCGGCTTTGACTTTTTGCAATTGCGTGCCGCTTCAGGTGAAATCGATGCCGAAATAGGTGAATGGTGGCGTGAATTTGCTGAGGGCGACCCAAATAATCGCGAAACTTTGCTGAGCGCCAAACCGAAAAAAGAAGAAGCTGGTGCTGCGCGCAAACGCCCACCTCGGCGCTCACGCGGGCGCGGTGGCCGTCCGCAAGGTGGGGGTGATGGTGCGGCTAAGGAATCTTCATGAGTGCCAGCGCCCTTCCAGCCAACACAACATGGCGGCGTGCCTATATCGGGATCGGCTCGAATTTAGGCGACAGCCTACAATTCGTGCAAACGGCTTTGCGTGAATT
>JACPVY010000064.1 GCA_016197345.1 Burkholderiales bacterium | reverse complement strand
TCTCCTAGCGTCCCTCAGGTAATTTGACGCTAATTTATGATTCAATCCCTTGGCTAGCCAAATACTCTTCATAGCCGCCTTGGAAGTCAATAATCGCATCTTCTTTCACTTCCAGCACACGGGTCGCTAAAGAAGAAACGAATTGGCGATCATGCGAGACGAAAATCAAGGTGCCGGCATATTTTTCGAGCGCGATGTTTAAGGATTCAATCGATTCCATATCCATGTGGTTGGTCGGTTCATCCAGCAGCATCACATTATGGCGACCCAGCATCAATTTGCCATACATCATGCGGCCTTTTTCACCACCTGAGAGCACATTCACGTTTTTGCGCACATCGTCGCCACCAAACAGCAAACGGCCCAAAATCGAACGCACCGCTTGATCATCATCACCTTCTTGCGTCCACTGCCCCATCCAGTCAGTCAGATTTTTTTCGACAGCAAAATCTTCGGTTGGATCTTGCGGCATATAGCCGACATTCGCATGTTCCGCCCATTTCACCATACCGCTATCGGCCTGCAAGCCACAAATGGCACCGCCTAAGCAACGCAATAGCGTGGTTTTACCAATACCGTTGGCACCGATGATGGCGACTTTTTCACCCGCCTCGATCATGATGTTGAAGTTCTTAAACAACTGCCTGTCGTAGGCTTTTGCCAGTCCTTGCACTTCCACCGCGAGACGATGCAATTTTTTCTCGCCTTCAAAGCGAATGAAGGGATTGGCGCGGGAAGAAGGTTTGAGGTCTTCGACCTTGATTTTTTCGATTTGCTTCGCGCGCGAAGTCGCTTGGCGTGCTTTCGATTTATTCGCCGAGAAGCGCCGCACAAAGTCTTGCAATTCGATGATTTTGTCTTTTGCCTTCGCGTTGGCACTCAATTGTTGGTTACGCGCTTGGGTCGAAGCCAGCATGTAATCATCGTAATTGCCGGGATAGACTTTCAACGTGCCGTAATCCATATCTGCCATATGGGTACAGACTTGATTCAAGAAGTGACGATCATGCGAAATGATGATCATGGTCGAATTGCGCTGATTTAAGACATCTTCTAACCAGCGAATGGTGTTGATATCGAGGTTATTGGTCGGTTCGTCTAGCAGCAAGATATCGGGATTGGAAAACAGTGCTTGCGCTAGCAATACGCGCAATTTCCAACCGGGTGCGACATTGCTCATCGGCCCTTGATGCTGCTCCATCGCCACACCGGCACCTAACAGCAATTCACCAGCACGTGCTTCAGCGGTATAACCATCAAATTCAGCAAAGCGCGCTTCCAAATCCGCAGCGCGCATGTAATCGTCATCGGTCGCTTCAGGATTGGCGTAAATCGCATCGCGTTCTGTCATCGCGGCCCACATTTCGGTGTGGCCCATCATGACGACGTCTAGTACGCGCATTTCTTCAAATGCAAATTGATCTTGGCGCAATTTACCGAGACGTTCGTTTTGATCTAACATGACGACGCCAGCGCTTTGCTCTAAGTCGCCACCGAGAATCTTCATGAAGGTTGATTTGCCACAACCATTGGCACCAATCAAACCATAACGATTGCCGTCGCCGAACTTGACTGAAATATTTTCAAACAAGGGCTTGGCACCAAATTGCATTGTAATATTGGCGGTAGAGAGCACGGCGTAACCTTTTCTAGGGCGCAAGGGCAAGCTTGCGGTAAATGCTGGGAAACCGCGCATTTTACCGCAAAATTCGCCAAAATTACGCTAACGCTATGATTTTGCTGATAAAAGCACAGTTCGCGTCGCCTTGCTTAAGGCCTTAGCTATGGTGAAATTATCTGCATTATCTCTTCAATAAGACTATTCTTTCAACCAATCCCGCAATTCGTAATACCAATATGTCAACTGTGCCGCTAGCAAACCAGCCGGACCACCAGTCGATGGTAAGCCCCACGGTGCAAACGCTTGCACATCTTGCACATTACCCATCAAGGCTTGCGCAATCACTTCACCAGCCATGGTGGTTGGGCCAACGCCGTGACCGCCGAAACCCATCGCGTACCACAAACCTTCAGGCAATTGCCCTAGTTGCGGCATTTTGTGGCGGCCATAACTCATCATGCCGCACCACGCGTGCTCGACTTTCACGCCGGCTAATTGCGGATACACCTTCAGCATATCGCCATAGAGCAATTTCGCCACTTGCTGTGGGCTACGGCGCAGAATCGAAATCCGCCCGCCCCATAGCAAGCGGCTGTCTGGCAATGGGCGATAGTAATCGAAAGCAAACCGAGTGTCGTACACCGCGCTCTTAGTTTGCATTGCCTGCGCTAGGCGCTCGCCTAGCGGCTCGGTCGCCATCACATAAGTAGCGATCGGCAAAATCGCACTAGCCAATTTCGGATACAGTTTTTCGATATAACCGCCACAACACACCACCGTTTGGGTGGCGCGCACGCTCCCTTGTGCGGTCGTGATGCGCCAATCGACACCTTCTTTTGCCAGCGACTGCACGCGGCTGTGTTCGTAGATGCGCACACCATGCTCGCGCAATACGCGTGCTAAGCCTTGCGCATATTTCAATGGATGAAAGTGAAAGGCATTTTCTTCAAACAAAGCGCCAAAATAGCGCTCGCTATGCAGCTTTTGCGCCAGATCGCTTTTCGAGACGCGCTGCCATTGCACGCCCATCGTTTCGCGCATGAATTTTTCTTGTTCATCTAATAGCGTCGGGTCGTCAAACCAGTTCGCCAGATAAATTCCGCTTTCAATCGCATCACAAGCGATGTTGTATTTGGCGATGCGACTGCGTATCTTCGCCACCGCTGCTAGCGTTAATTGATAGAGCTGGCGCGCTTTGACTGGCCCTACTTGCGCTACTAACGCACGTTCACCAAGCGAAAATCCGCCAAAAACAAAACCGCCATTGAGGCCAGAAGCGCCATGACCTATGGTTTCGCTCTCTAAGATGATGATATTGCGCTGCCCGGCTTCGACTAGCGATAAAGCGGTCGCCAAACCAGCGAAACCACCGCCGATAATGCACACCGCTGCCTCTTGCGGGCCTTGCAAAGCATGTCCAGCATTGCCGGGACTACTGGCGCGATAAAAACTCTCAGGTGCTAAGTGTGAAAAATTCATGAGTGAAGGAGTGCTAATGAAGGATAACTTGACATCTGCAACACAAAACCATCGCTTGAAGCCGATAGTTGCGCACTTGCACCGATAGGCAGGCAAGCACGGGCGCGAATGTGGCCATAGGGCAGTCCGGTGAAAACAGGAATCTTGAGTTGACTACGAATGAAGGCTAGCATCTGCTCAAAATCGAAGCCATTGTCATACGGCGAGAGTTTATAGCCAGAGAAATCGCCCAAAATCAACGCATTTTGCCGCGCTAATACGCCCGCATGCAGCAATTGCAGCAATAAGCGTTCGACCCGATATGGGTGTTCGCTGATATCTTCGACAAACAGAATACCGCCTTCCACTTGCGGAAAGAAAGGTGTCCCCAGCAAATGCCCTATCATCGCGAGGTTGCCGCCCCATAGCGTGCCTTCGATTTCTTGCTGTCCATTAGGCTGTGGTGTCTCGACGCTCACGCGATGCTGCGGCCCTTGAACACAGGCTAAAAACTGCGCCATCGTAAACGGGGACGGATCAACATGTGTGTAATCGTCACACAACATCGGCCCGGTGTAACTGGCCTGTCCCGTTTTGGCGAGCAAGGCTAAATTGAGGGCGGTGAAATCGGAATAGCCGACAAAAATTTTTCCACTTTCGGCGAGTAAATCATAATCGATCAAGTGCAATAAACGACTCAAGCCATAGCTGCCACGCAAGGCCATCACCACATCTATGTCAGGATTACGCGCGGCATCATGCAATTGTGCTAGGCGCACGGCATCGCTCGCGCCGAAACGCAAATAGCGTTGGTCGTGCTGATAATATTGTTGGACGCGAAAACCTTGTTGCTGCAAAAGCGCAAGACCGCGTTCTAGCCCGCCTTCTTGCACCGTGGCCTCGGGGGCATAACCGCTAGGGGAAATGATGGCAAGACCCGCTTGGGGGCTGACTCTTTCATTTACTTCTGCGCTCACTTGATCAGCGAGATTGATATTCTGTTGCATATAGTCTTTTGTCTTATTTCAGTGAAGCCGCATCAATGCGGGATCGCCTCACCCCGGCAATGATTCACGATCATTTTGCCTATCTTCGGTAGCAGTTGTAGCGGTAAATCATGGGCCATGCCGGGAATGACACGCAATTGACTGCCGACAATGCAATTGGCGGTATCTTCACCGCAGGCTAAAGGCACTAAAGGATCGGCGTCGCCATGAATGATCAAGCTAGGCGCGGTGATTTTTTTCAGCAAACGGCTACGACTACCGGAGGCGGCAATCGCTAGCATCTGGCGCGTCGTTACTTCTGGATAAAAGCTGCGTGCCATCGATAGCGCAATCCGTTGGCGCAAATGGGATTCGGGCGTTGGGTAGGCGGGCGAGCCTATCACCTCGAAAATACGGAGAAATTGGGCGATGATTTGCTCTTGCTGATAAGGGGCAGAAGGTCGTTGCATGATGACTTTGCGCGCGGCCCGTGTTGGCCCCGGCAAACCACGCCGCCCGGAAGTGGACATAATCGAGGTCAGGCTCGCGACACGCTGTGGAAATTCTGCGGCCAAAATTTGCGCAATCATGCCGCCCATCGACGCCCCCACCACATGGGCCTTGGCCACGCCCACGGCATCCAGCACGGCAATCGCATCTAGCGCCATATCGCGTAAGTGATAGCCACTTTTTAAGCGCATACGCAGCATGGTTTTGATGATGGCTAAGGGGATATTCGGTTTGCCGAGGTGTCCCATTTTGCTGGATAAACCACAATCGCGATTATCTAAACGAATCACGTAAAAGCCTTGCTGCACCAACATTTCCACCAGCGGTAAGGGCCACGCCGTCAATTGCATGCCTAAGCCCATGATCAGCAACAGCGGCGTATCCGTCGGAGAGCCATCGACGTGATAGCACAGCGTCACGCCGTTGGCATTGACATATTGCATGCCACTATCTGGTTGTTGCATCTGTGCCGCGGTCTGTGCCATTGCTGTCCCTTTTTTTCATGCGCTACGTCCCCTGCTCTGTCCTCACAATGCGCTTATTGTGTCACTTGCTGCAAAGCATAGGCAAAATCATCTAATAAATCCTGGGTATCTTCAATCCCAACGGAAACCCGTAATAGCGATTCGGCAATACCCATTTCGGCCCGACGTGCTGGCCCCATTTCATAAAAAATCGTATGCGCAACAGGAATAATTAAGGTACGGTTATCGCCCAAATTACTGGTTGAAATTGCCAATTGCAATTGATTCAGATAATCAAAGCAATCAATGCCGTCTTTCAATTCAAAACTCAGTAAAGCACCGAAAGAGCGGAATAGACTTTTGGCAATATCGTGTTGTGGGTGGTTTTCTAAGCCGGGATAATGCACGGCGGCGACATTCGGGTCTTGTGCCAACATACGCGCTAATTGCAGCGCATTATGGCTAGATCTATCCATCCGTAGAGCCAAGGTTTCCGCACCAATCGCTAAATGATGGGCCGACTCTGGCCCTAGCGTCGCGCCAAAATCACGCAGCGACTTGGCGCGAATTTGCACCAGCGCCCATTGCTTGACTGGATTTTTTTTGTAGTTTTCGAGGATATGCGGGTAGCGACTCCAATCGTATGTCCCTAAATCGGTCAAACTACCACCTAGCGCATCGCCATGACCACCAATTGCCTTGGTCAAGGCATTCACCACCATGCCAGCCCCTACATTTTTGGGACAGAACAAATATGGCGTTGTCATAGTGTTATCCACTACAAACAAAATCCCGCGTTGCTGGCACAGTTCGCCAATCTTTTGCATGTCGGCAATTTGTGTACGAGGATTGGCGATGGTTTCGACAAATACCATGCGGGTTTCTGGCGTCAAGGCTTTTTCTACTTCTTCCACGCGTGTCGCATCAACAAAAGAGACGTTTGTCCCCTGCGCTTGCACGGTTTGCCACAAGCTATTGGTATTACCAAACAAAAAGCTCGACGACACCACATGATCACCTTGCCGCAATAAACCTTGAAAGAGCGCCCCGATAGCGGCCATGCCCGTCGCAAAGCAAATCGTGCCTAAGCCTTGCTCCATCTTGGTGATTTGTTCTTCTAGCGCGGAAACCGTAGGATTGCCTTGGCGACCATAGCGAAAACCACTTTGTTTGCCTTGAAACACGAGCGCTAGCTCGCGTGCATCGCGGTAGCCGAAAGTGACAGACGTATGGATAGGTTTATGCAAAGAACCGTGCTCGATGTCTTTTTGCCGATCGCTATGCAAAATCGTGGTGGTGAAGCCAAATTTTCTAGGCGCAGAGGAATGAGTCATGTTGACGTAGGAAGTTCGACAGTGAATTCAATAGTGGGAAAGCGTTGGCGTCTAACCAAAGCACGAAGCTGTCATTGTAGCGTAATACTTCCAGCGCCCTACCTTGCTTAACAGCAATTGCAACGCCAAGTTTCCCCCTCCCCCGGCAATTTTGAGAAAAGGCTGGTTTTCCCCCTTCTTCTTGGCGCTTGAGATTGCCTCGAAATCTTGATAATGGGAAGCATAGGAAAACGCTTACTAGCCAAAGAATCAAGCCGAACACCTTAATTTTCGCAACGAACCTGCCTCGTAGGAGTGGAAGATGGAAAACATGCATACATCACAACAAGCTAAGGAATTGCACAACCCCTTGTCAGGCTTGGTGTCGGATTTGCCGCCCTCTTCCCCTTTTAGCCAAGAATCGTCAGAACGGGCGCAATTGGAATTAAAAGCCATCCACGAAGCGATTGCTCGCGTTGAAGCTGAAGCAAAAGCCACTTTCGCCGCTGAAAGCCGGGCGCACGCCGAAAGCCGCGCACGCAGCCTCGCAGAAGCCCGCGCTAAGGCAGATGCAGAAGCCGCCAGCGCCGCCCAACAAAATGCGCAAGCGGCAGAAGAAGCGATTGCCGCTAGCCGCGCCAGATTAGAAATCGAACGCCAAGCCTGCCTAGCGAGCGAAGCACGT
>JACPVY010000063.1 GCA_016197345.1 Burkholderiales bacterium | reverse complement strand
GTTAATATGAGAAATTGACGATTTAATTACGGAAGTCTTTTGGATTCTAAATGCCTGCTGGTTTTTCGATTTTTTCAAGCTCGTTATTTAGCGCATCGCGATTAAAGCTCTCGCCGGTATCGGGGTCGCGGAATTCCTGATCTTGAATCCAAAAATCAGCAAAGATCACATAGCGATCAAAGATGTTTTGGCCATATTCGGAATAGCTTTCCAGATAGGCGGTTTGAATTTCTTTGCCGATGAATTCGACATAGCGTTGCGCCAAATGCTCTTTGATAAAAGTCATGTAGCGCGATTCCGTTTCGGGCGGAAATTGTTCGCGTTCTACTTGTTGCTCTAAGACATACAGCAAATGCACCGGATTTGCCGCCACTTCGGTGCTGTCAAAGTTAAAGACTTTTGACAAGATCTTGAAGGCAAAGCGGGTCGATAAGCCATTCATACCTTCATCGACACCTGCATAGTCGATGTATTCATGAATCGATTTGGCTTTGGGATCGGTGTCTTTCAGATTTTCACCGTCATACACCAGCATTTTGCTAAATAGGCTAGAGTTTTCTGGTTCTTTCAGACGTGATAGCACAGCAAATTGCGCCATCATTTTCAAGGTGCCGGGTGCGCAGGGGGCTTTTTCGAGCGAAGAATTGCGCAGCAATTTATCGTAAATCTGCACTTCGTCGGAGACGCGCAAGCAGTATGGGACTTTGACTATATAAATACGATCTTTGAACATTTCGACAAATTCCATCAAGCCCTGATTCGCCAAGCACAGCCCGCCAGAATAGCTGTAAGCATCAGGATCATCCTGTGCATATTCCTCTAGCTTGCGGATATCGACTTTGCCGACCAAGGATGAAATGTCTTGATTGTTTTCGTCGCCTGGCTCGGTTTTCGAAATACCGATTTGCTTCAAGACGGATGGGTAGCGTTTGACGACGCGGAATTGGCGGATATCGCCATTAAATTCGTGCAAACGTTTGACCGCCCATGGGCTAGGGATGGTGCGCAGATAGCGGCGTGGAATACCGTAATCTTCTTCTAGCAGTTGACCGTCTTCCTCTTCATCAAATAGGCCCAGTGGCGATTCATTGACTGGCGAGCCTTTGATGCAGTAAAACGGGACTTTTTCCATTAAATGCTTGAGCTTTTCAGCAATCGACGATTTACCGCCGCCGACTGGCCCGAGCAGATAGAGAATTTGTTTGCGTTCTTCCAAGCCTTGCGCGGCGTGGCGGAAGTACGAGACGACTTGTTCAATCGCCTCTTCCATGCCATAAAACTCTTTGAAGGCTGGATACACTTTGATGACTTTGTTGGAGAAAATACGCGATAAACGCGGATTGTGGCGGGTATCGATCACTTCTGGCTCACCGATAGCGGCCAACATCCGCTCAGCCGCACTGGCATAAGTCAGTTTGTCGCGTTTGCACAGATCGAGATATCGCAATTGTTTGGGCTAGCTATTTGTCTCTATCTTGACCTTGCCACGACTGGTTTGGCAAGGTTTTTCTCGCCTGATGGCGATACTATTTTGCATCTCGTGCATCTGTCGCAACTGCCTTGTATTGAGCCTAGTATTATCTGTCTCATAGTTGGGTGTGACATGTCCCAATACAAGGGCTGCTTCTGTACTGCGCTTTCAATATATACCTTTATTTTCGATCCGGCAGGAATGCGAACAATATTTACATTGTGCAATGCGTTATAAGTGCTATCAGGTCGGCAGGGCATGTTTCGGATATGCAATCGGCGAAAATTGCTGTCACAATGCTAGACCATGAAATGTGCGGCTAACATCGCGCAATCTGCGCTAACGCCCGCTAGATGAGGGCAGTGCACACTAATCGACCACGTTAGAGAAGAAAAATGATGTCATCCACCCTGAACAAATTATTACAAGAAATGCCCAAGGCCGAGTTGCACATCCATATCGAAGGTTCGTTGCAGCCTGAGCGTATTTTCGCCTTGGCAGAGCGTAATCATTTGACGCTCGCCTACCCATCGATCGACGCCTTACGCGCGGCGTATGCCTTCACCGATTTGCAATCCTTTCTCGATATTTATTATGCTGGCGCGAGTGTCTTGCTGACCGAGCAGGATTTTTATGACATGACCACCGATTATTTAGAGGCTGCGCTGGCTGACAACGTGCGTCATACCGAGATTTTCTTCGATCCCCAAACCCATACCGCGCGTGGGGTAGCGATGGCAACCGTGATCAACGGTATCCACAATGCCTGCCTAGCGTTAGCGGACAAGATTAGCGCTAAGCTGATTCTGTGCTTCTTGCGCCATCTGTCGGAAGAAGATGCCTTCGCCACGCTAGAGGCGGCGCTGCCATACCGTGACAAATTTATTGGTGTTGGGCTAGATTCTTCTGAAGTGGGCAATCCACCAGAAAAATTCTCGCGGGTCTTTGCGCGCTGCCGTGAACTAGGCTTACACATCGTCGCGCACGCTGGCGAAGAAGGGCCGCCAGCATATATTCATACTGCGCTGGATGATTTGCAGGTCGAGCGGATCGACCATGGTGTGCGTTGCCTAGAAGATGCCGCCTTGACGGCGCGCTTAGCGCAGCAGCAAATTCCGCTCACTGTATGTCCCTTGTCTAACCTTAAGCTACGGGTGGTGCAAGATATGCGTCAGCACAATTTGCGCACGCTACTTGAAAAGGGATTGTTGGTGACGATTAATTCAGATGATCCTGCTTATTTTGGTGGTTATTTGCATGCCAATTTCAGCGCAGTGTTTGATGCCTTGCAAATGGATAGTAGCCATGCTCAGCAATTAGCAAAAAATAGTTTTCAAGCCGCATTTTTGCCGGATGACGTGAAGGCACGCTATTTGGCCGAGGTCGATGCATTTTTTGCTGCACAAGCTGCTTAAGCTGAGACGCTAGAGCGAAATGGAAAGCGAATAAGCGATGTGCGTCAATTTTTCCCCCACCAGCAAAGCCAATATGAAGAAGGTATTTGCCGTCGAGCAAGCACCACGCGACGACGAATATAAAGAGGAAGTCTTTCCTGGTGATATGGCGCCCATTATTTTGCCGGGGTGGCAGGGTGCTGCCATCCCTGATTGTATTTTGGCGATGTTTGGCATGGTGCCAACGTGGGCAACCCCCGAATTGGCGCGACACACGTATAATGCGCGCAGCGAAACGGTGGCTGAAAAGCCGAGTTTTCGACTGGCGTGGCAGCGTGGCCAATTTTGCTTAATCGTCGCCGATGCATTTTATGAGCCACGCTATACCGAGCACGGGGTGGAACGCTGTCGCCTCAGTGCCAAAGATGGACAACCGCTGGTATTTGCCGGAATTTGGGACGTCCACCCCAAACTGAATCAATTATTTTCTTTTTCTATGCTGACTATTAATGCCGATGACCATCCCTTGATGCAACAGTTTCACAAGCCGCGGGAGGAAAAGCGCATGCCCGTGTTGCTCGATGCAGCAGCACAAGAAGCTTGGTTACAGGCAGAAAGCCGCCAAGCTGCGCAAATGTTGTTACCGTGGGATGCTGAATTACTGCAAGTGGCGGTTGCGCCGCTGAAACGCCGTGCGCCGCGTACAGCGCGCGCCGCTAGCGCCCAGCCCATGGGCGAACAAGGAAGCTTGTTTTAAATGTTGCTAGCGATAGTTCGCCGATACAAGGAATGCGCATGAATAACGGCCAGAAACCTCGACTTTTGATTGCCCGCGCTATTTTTCCGCAAGTGATTGAACGTTTGCAGCAGTATTTTGAGGTCGAACACAATCAAGACGATGTGATGTGGACGCCGCAACAACTACAACAGCGCCTGCAAGATAAACTAGCCTTGTTCGCCACCCCGAGCGAAAAGATCGATGCAGCGCTATTGGATGCCTGTCCCAATTTGCGGATGCTAGGGTTGATGGCGGTTGGCTTTAATAATGTTGATCTGTCCCAAGCGACGAAAAATCGCGTGATGGTCAGCAATACCCCCGATGTGCTGACGGAAACCACGGCGGATTTTGGTTGGGCGTTGATGCTCGCAGCGGCGCGCCGGGTCACCGAATCCGAGCATTGGCTGCGCGCTGGTCATTGGCAAAATTGGCGCTACGATAGTTTCCTCGGTGTCGATTTATATCGCAGCACGCTAGGCATCTTGGGAATGGGGCGGATAGGACAAGCAATTGCGCGCCGTGCCAGTGGCTTTCAAATGCAAGTGCTTTATCACAATCGCAGACATTTGAGCCCGGAGCAAGAGCAAACCCTGAATGCGCGTTGGGTCAGCAAAGAAGAATTGCTTAAACAAGCGGATCACTTGATCTTGATGTTGCCGTATTCGAGCGCTACCCATCACACGCTAGGGGCGGCTGAATTGGCTTTGATGAAACCCACTAGCGTGCTCGTCAATTTGGCGCGCGGCGGCATCGTCGATGATGTGGCCTTGTGCGCTGCGCTACGCGAGGGCAAAATTGCGGCCGCTGGGCTAGATGTGTTTGAAAATGAGCCGCGCTTATTGCCGGATTTTTTAAGCCTGAAGAATGTCGTCTTGACCCCGCATATTGCCAGTGCATCGACCGCGACGCGGCAAGCGATGGCGATGTGTGCAGTTGATAATCTGGTGGCAATGGTGCAAGAAGGAAAACCACGCAATTGGGTTAATCCATTTTCGGCTTGAGCTAGGTTGCTAAGGGGTAGGGCGAGTGTCGAGATAGGGAAGGCCGCTGCTATAATGGCTGCCAGCGCGTTGGTCTGTTCGGCGCACCATACAACATCGAAAAGGAAAAGTAATGGCTGATATTCATTATTCGCTTAGCCACAGTTTGTCGCACGACGATGCGAAACAGGCAGCGCAGGAAGTGGCAGATAGTCTTGCCCGTGAATATGGATTGACTTGCAAATGGAATGGCGACGTTCTCAATTTTGAGCGTAGCGGCGTCAAAGGCAATTTGACGGTAGAAAAAACACAAGCCTCGATTGAGATCAAACTAGGCTTTATGCTGAGCGCCTTCAAAGGCACGATTGAGCAACAAGTCACGCACAACATGCAACGCGTCTTTGCTGAAAAATCCTAAATCCATTGCCAGTATCCGCAAAAAAGCCCGCAATTGCGGGCTTTTCTATTCCGGCATAGCAGCGAACTGCTTAGCCTTTCAATTCATTGATCAAATCAATATAGGCTTGCATCGCGTCATCGCTGCCTTCTTCATCACCAGCAGTCGCTTGCTTGAACAGCGCATAAATCTTGAGCAGGGTCAGGTTATCTGAGCGTTCAGACAGATTCTTGGAATCTTGCTGTGCTTGTTCAAATTGTGCTTGCAGACTCATAGTGGCTCCGTAGGGATGGGTGAATGTGCAGGCATCATACCATCGCAATGCAGCACTTGATTAGAATTGGCGTTCAAATTGCCCTGCTAGCGCGAGGTGTTGCTTCTCTTGCTAGAAAGGGCAATCAGCGCGTTGGCCCCAAGGCAAAAACTTATACGCCGAGCAAATCCACTTCAAAAATCAAAGTCGCGTTCGGTGGAATCACGCCGCCAGCGCCGCGTGCGCCATAGCCCAAGGAAGCGGGGATGGTTAAGCGACGGGTACCACCGATTTGCATCCCTTGTACGCCTTCGTCCCAGCCCTGAATCACTTGACCTTGGCCGAGGTTGAAGCGAAATGGGGACGCGCGGTCTTTGCTGGAATCAAATTTTGCGCCTTGGCTGCCATCTTCATTTTGCAACCAGCCAGTATAGTGGACAGTCACTTTTTGCCCGGCCGTTGCGGTTTCGCCTGAGCCTACAGTGATATCTTCGTAT
>JACPVY010000062.1 GCA_016197345.1 Burkholderiales bacterium | reverse complement strand
GTGGCGCCCTTGCTGAATCGCTGCTAGAGGCGGAATTATTTGGATATGAAGACGGGGCATTCACCGGTTCACGCCGTGGTGGCCACGCTGGCTTGTTTGAAGCCGCCCATAACGGCACGCTATTTTTAGATGAAATCGGCGAAATGCCTTTATTGCTACAAACCCGCTTGCTACGCGTGCTGGAAGAGCGTGTGGTGGTGCGTGTTGGTGGCACCAAGCCTATCCCAGTGCAGATCCGCATTATTTGCGCCACCCATTGCGATTTGCTTGCGCGCGTACAGGCAGGGCAATTTCGCGCTGACTTGTATTATCGCCTTGCCGTGCTACGCGTCACCATTCCACCACTGCGGGCGCGGCAAGAAGATGTGCTTGAACTTGCTGCGTGGTGTTTAAAAAATGCGATTGCCGCGCTAGGGGCGCGCGCTACACCTAATCTGCACGCCGAATTGCAAACCTGTAGCGCCTTATTGACGCTTTATTCTTGGCCCGGCAATGTGCGACAGCTACGCAATGTGATGGAACGCTTAGCCTTGTTTTTAGCAGAACAACCCTTGCAGGCGTTGACGCCGAATTTCTTACTCAGCGTGGCGCCAGAATTAGCTGATGGCGCAACACCGACAAGTGTCGAAATTGCCCGCCTAGCCCCGCCTAGCAGCACAACGGATGCGCCAGCACCGCTTGCCGAGCCAGCCGAAGATATTCACGCCGTGTTGGCACGCTTTGGTGGTAAGCGTGATGCGGCCGCTCAGTATCTAGGCATCAGCCGCACCACGCTATGGCGCAAATTGCAAGCAAGCAATAAATCGACGTCCTAACATCACACCACAAAAACAAAACCGCCGCGTTAGCATGCCAACGCGGCGGCTTTATTACTGATTTGACAAGCGATGTGGGCTCAATGCGGGCTATTTGACAGCTATACGCCCATTAGCACACTACACCGTCACCGGTTCCACCGCTTCCGCAGGTGGGGTCGCTTTGTCATCGCCAAAGGCGAGTTTGACGACGTCGTTTTCATCCAAATCGACGATGACCTTACCACCACTCACCAGACGACCGAATAGCAATTCGTCAGCAAGCGCTTTGCGTATCATGTCTTGAATCAAACGCGACATTGGCCGTGCGCCCATCAAAGGATCGAAACCTTTCTTCGCCAAGAAAGCGCGCAAACTCTCGGTGAAAATCGCTTCGACTTTTTTCTCATGCAATTGCTCTTCAAGCTGCATCAGGAATTTATCGACCACCCGCAACACGATTTCTTCCGACAATGGACGGAAGCTAATGATAGCGTCCAGACGATTGCGGAATTCAGGCGTGAACATGCGCTTGATATCCGCCATTTCATCGCCGGCTTCTTTGTGATCAGTGAAACCAATTGCGCGTTTTTGCAAGCTTTCGGCACCAGCATTGGTTGTCATCACCAAAATCACATTGCGGAAATCAGCTTTGCGGCCATTGTTATCCGTCAAGGTGCCGTGATCCATCACTTGTAGCAAGATGTTGAAAATATCGGGATGCGCTTTTTCAATTTCATCAAGCAATAACACCGCATGCGGTTTTTTCGTGATCGCTTCCGTCAGCAAACCACCTTGATCGAAACCAACATAGCCCGGTGGCGCACCAATCAAGCGACTGACAGCATGGCGCTCCATGTATTCCGACATATCGAAGCGAATCAACTCAATGCCAAGGATGAAGGCCAGTTGTTTTGCTACCTCGGTTTTACCGACACCCGTAGGGCCAGAGAACAAGAACGAGCCAATTGGCTTATCGACCTTGCCCAAACCAGCGCGTGCCATTTTGATCGCGCTCGCCAACGCTTCAATCGCAGGTTCTTGACCAAAGACGACATTGCGCAAATCGCGATCTATCGTTTGCAACTTGCTACGATCATCTTGATTGACCGATTGCGCTGGAATACGCGCGATTTTGGAGATGATGTCTTCGATCTCGGACTTGCCGATGGTTTTCTTTTGCCGCGATTTAGGCAAAATCCGCTGCGCAGCACCAGCCTCGTCGATCACATCAATTGCTTTATCTGGCAAATGACGGTCATTGATGAAGCGCGCGGCCAATTCAGCCGCCGACGTCAAGGCACTAGCGGAGTATTTGACGCCATGATGTTCTTCAAAGCGCGATTTCAAGCCACGCAAAATTTGCACGGTTTGCTCCACCGTAGGCTCGTTGACATCGACTTTTTGGAAGCGACGCGACAACGCGTGATCTTTTTCAAACACGCCACGATATTCGGTGTAGGTGGTAGCGCCGATGCATTTCAGTTGGCCATTCGCCAATGCTGGTTTCAGCAGATTGGAGGCATCCAAAGTGCCGCCAGACGCCGAACCCGCACCAATGATGGTGTGGATTTCGTCGATAAACAAAATCGCATGCGGATTATC
>JACPVY010000061.1 GCA_016197345.1 Burkholderiales bacterium | reverse complement strand
GCTAGGGGCGGTGCAAGTCCATACCCCAGAGCCAGCATTTGATGTACTCGCCAATGGCTGGTTGCTGTATCAAACCATTGCCTGCCGCATGTGGGCCAGAAGTGGCTTTTACCAATCTGGCGGTGCCTTTGGCTTCCGCGATCAATTGCAAGATGCGATGGCGCTCTTGCATTGCCAGCCAGATTTACTGCGTGAGCAATTATTGCTCTGCGCAGCGCATCAATTTATCGAGGGCGATGTGCAGCACTGGTGGCATCCACCCGGCAATCGCGGTGTGCGCACCCATTGCTCGGACGATATGCTGTGGTTGCCCTTAGCCTTGCAGCGCTATGTCAGTGCGACAGGGGATTATGCCGTGTTAGCCAGCCAAGTGCCGTTTTTGGAAGGGCGGGCGCTGCATCAAGATGAGGATTCTTACTACGACTTGCCGCGCGTCGCTAACGAGAGCGCGAGCTTGTATCAACATGCGGCGCGGGCAATTGAGCATAGCCTGCGCTATGGCGTGCATGGTCTCGTGTTGATCGGCTCTTGCGATTGGAATGATGGCATGGATAAAGTCGGCAGCAAAGGGCAGGGCGAGAGTGTCTGGCTGAGCTTTTTCCTGTATCACATTTTGCAAAAATTCAGCGCCATTGCGCGTCAACAGCAAGACATACCGTTTGCTCAGCGCTGTTTGCGCGAAGCCGATGCCTTACGCCTAGCCTTAGCCGAGCATGGCTGGGATGGTAAATGGTATCGTCGCGCCTATTTTGACGATGGCAGCGCGCTCGGCTCACAGAAAAATGCCGAATGCCAAATCGATTCGATCTCGCAAAGTTGGGCGGTGCTCTCGCATGCCAGCGATAGCGCGCGTATGCATAGCGCGATGCAATCATTGCAAGAGCATTTAGTTTTGCCAGAAGAAGGCATTATCCAATTGCTCGCCCCGCCATTTGATAACTTCGACGCTAGCGCACCGAATCCCGGCTATATCCGAGGATATGTCCCCGGTGTGCGCGAAAACGGTGGTCAATATACCCACGCCGCGATTTGGGCGGTTGCTAAATACAAAGTCGAACCGTATGTGATTGCGGCTGATGTGTATGCAGTAGCGCCACACATGGGGCGCGGTGGTTGGACGTGGTACACCGGTTCAGCGGGTTGGATGTATCGCTTGATGTTGGAATCGATACTGGGCTTGAATTTGCAGGGCGCGGAAAATGGCAGCCAAAGCCTGCAATTCAATCCATGCTTACCGCCGGGCTGGGATAAGGTCGAGATCAGCTATCGCTATCGCACTAGCGTTTACCAGATTGAGGTGCTGCAGGGTAGGGACAGGTCTGAATTGCTGGTGGATGGTGTGCTGCAAGAGGGCTTGGCGCTAGCGTTGCGTGATGATGGTGGCGAGCATCAGGTGGTGCTGAGCATTGAAAGCCATGATGCTGGTCGTGGAGAGAGCTGATTAGTCAAACTGCATAGCTGTTTTAATGCTGGGAAATGGCCGCGCTGATGAGGCTGTCGCGAAAGGGTATAGCGGTCGCAAGGTGTGTCCCCTCTCCCCTCGTGGGAGAGGGCTAGGGAGAGGGGGCGGTTGCAACTGCATAGCATTTTTTTGGCATTAAAGGCAATAATAAATTTTTAAATTACATTTTTAACGCTAAATTTTGCTGTTTATGTTCAACCGCCCCCTCTCTCCCTGCCTCTCTCCCACGAGGGGCGAGAGGAGTTTGGCCGCTCGTTGCGAAATTTTTCGCCAAAATTGGTTTTGCGACAGCCTCCCACGAGAAACAGGGAATTCGATTCGCATGCGAATCGCCTGTTTAACGGTATTGGCATACTTGCCAATACGCGCTCTGCAAGAGAGG
>JACPVY010000060.1 GCA_016197345.1 Burkholderiales bacterium | reverse complement strand
ATCCAACGATCTTCAACTTGGATCGGGATCTCATTTTCGAAATGCACAATCAGCGAATGAAATAGCGGCGTGCCACTGTCGAGTTCAAATTGGCGTGCCAGCAGGCTACTGGCTGTTTGTTGGGACAGGTCTAGCAATTGACTGCGATGTTGATGGCCACGTCCGCGCACTTCTTCCGCGATGCTTTTGATTTCGAGTAGCGTGGCTTGATATTTTGCACTGGCAACATAGGTGCCGGAACCTTGGCGTCGCGTCAGCACTTGTTCGCGCGTCAATTCGCTGACAGCGCGATTGACTGTCATACGCGAGACGCCAAACTGTTTGACGAGGGCGCTTTCCGACAAAATCAAATCGCCCGGTTGCCAGCGGCCATTTTGGATTTCTGCTAGCAGATATTCCTTAATCCTTTGAAAAGCAGGTAAACTTGCTGGCGCTGTTGCATCTTCCAAGTGATTCTCCCTAAAGTACCCAACACTAATTTGTGTGGCGCCATTTTAGCACCAGCCTCCCTCTGACTAACTCTGAAAGTATCCGCATGCTTGAGCATTTTTCACGCCGTTCTCGCCTTGCCGTAGTCGCCACCATGGCGGCCAGCATGTTGCTCGCATTCGCTGGCACGAGTGCGGCGGCATCGTTGAAAATCATTCGCCACGCCAATGGCTATACCATGCTCAATGAGGTTGAATTACGCCGCTTTACCACGCTAGCGTTTGATGACATGGGCAAAATTCTCGCCATCGGTAGTGAGGATGAAGTCAAGCAAGCGCTAGGGGACAGGTATGCGCAAGCAGAGATACTCGATGTCGGCGGTAAGACAGTTTTACCGGGCTTGATTGACGCCCACGGCCATATTTTTAGCCAAGGCGAAGCGGCGAATGCCTTGCAATTGCGCGATACCACTAGCCTAGCGCAGGCGCAGCAGAAAATTGCCGCCTATGCTAAAGCACATCCACAAGCGCAATGGCTTACCGGCTTTGGTTGGAATCAAGCGCGTTGGGCTTTAGGTCGTTTTCCGAACGCTAGCGAGCTCGATCGCGTCAGCGCTAAACGCCCAGCGTGGTTAGAGCGGCGGTCGTGAGCGCGGATCCTCCGAACGGCCGCAGGTCGAGTTCCGCGATGACGTGGTGGCTCACGCCGTAGCGCTGCGCGACGTCGAATTGGCGGCGCAGGGCTTGACTAGCGTGCACGATGCGGGCGTTAGTGCGAGCCAAGATCGCTTATTTCGCGAATATGCCAAGGCAGGCAAACTCAGCACGCGGGTATATGGCATGCTGCGCTTTAAGGATTTCGAGCAAGTGGCAAAGCAGGGCATTTTGCCGACAATGGCGGATGATCACTACGCGCTACGTGCAGTCAAAATCTTTAGCGATGGCGCGCTAGGTAGTCGTGGTGCGGCTTTACTGGCACCGTATAGCGATAAGCTTGATAGCAAGGGTTTGCTATTTGTCTCGGATGCCGAACTACAAGCGCAAATGCGCAAAGCGATGCAAGCAGGCTTCCAAGTCAATGTGCATGCGATAGGGGACAGAGCGAATCGGCAAGTGCTGGATGCGCAGCAAGCTTTGCTCAAAGAATTTCCAGAAAGCCGCCTTTTGCGCCACCGCATCGAACATGCGCAAGTGATTAGCCTAGAAGATATCCCACGCTTCACCGAATTAGGCATCATCGCTTCGATGCAACCGGTGCATGCAACGTCTGACATGAATATGGCGGAGGCGAGAGTTGGCAGTGAGCGCATCAAAGGCGCGTATGCTTGGCGTCGTCTAGTGCAAGCAAAAGCGCGCATGGCATGTGGTTCCGATTTTCCGGTGGAATCACCAAATCCCTTTGAAGGCTTGCAAGCCGCAGTCACGCGCCAAGATGTGGCAGGTTTGCCGCCAGCGGCTTGGTATCCTGATCAAGCCTTGACGCTGCCGGAAGCCTTGCATTGCTTCACGCTCGCAGCGGCCTATGCGGCACATCAAGAAACCGTGACAGGTTCGCTGCAAATAGGGAAGTGGGCAGATTTTATCGTCGTCGATCAAGATTTATTTCAGATCGCGGCGAAAGACATCCACAAAACGAAAGTCTTGCAAACTTGGGTAGGCGGCAAGCGGGTTTTTGCTGCCGCCAAAAACTAATGAGTTGAAAATCAAAATGGCTTAACCACCACCAAAATCACCACCGCTGTCAAAATGAAGACGGGCATTTCATTGAAATAGCGGTACCAAACATGGCTGCGGGTGTTTTTGCCAGCGATGAATTTTTTCAAGATAGAGCCGCAAGCGTGGTGATAGCCTAGCGCTAAAACCACGCAAAATAATTTCGCATGCATCCAGCCATTGCCCGGCCCTTGTCCAATGTGATAACCCATCCATAGCCACACGCCTAAACCGACCGCTGGCACTGCTAATAGCGTCATAAAACGATACAGCTTAGCGCCCATTAGCAATAAGCGACGCGTCGCCGTAGCATCCGTTTCCATCACCAAATTCACAAAAATGCGCGGCAGATAAAACAAGCCAGCAAACCACGACGCGACAAAAACAATGTGAAACGCTTTTACCCACAACATAGATATCCTCATTTGCAAAAAAACATGCAAATCAATCGAGTCTGACCCCATTGATTTTGATTTATTGGCGCACTTGCCCGCTACCAAACACCACATACTTGAGCGAGGTCAGACCTTCTAGGCCGACCGGCCCGCGTGCATGCAGCTTGTCGTTGGAAATCCCGATCTCAGCGCCTAAGCCATATTAAAAACCATCGGCAAAGCGGGTCGAGGCATTGACCATCACCGAGGCCGAATCCACTTCACGCAAAAAGCGCATCGCGCTGGCGTGATGCTGGGTGATGATGGATTCGGTATGTTTCGACGAATAATGGTTGATATGCGCAATCGCAGCGTCTAGCCCATCGACCACTTTAATCGCCAAAATCGGCGCTAAATATTCGGTAGCCCAATCGTCCTCCACTGCAAGCGCTAAATGCGGATAGCCTTGCAATAGTTGATAGCTTTCATCATCGCAGCGCAATTCGACTTGTTCGCTGGCATATAGCGGTGCTAATTGCGGCAAAACGGTGGCGGCAATGCCACGTGCGACCAGCAAGGTTTCTATCGTATTGCAAGTGCCATAGCGATGGCATTTGGCGTTAAAGGCAATCGCTTTTGCTTGTTCGATGTCGGCTTGGTCGTCGATATACACATGGCAAATGCCATCGAGATGCTTGATCATCGGCACTTTCGATTCGGCCATCAGGCGCGCAATCAAACCTTTGCCGCCGCGTGGCACGATGATATCGACGTATTGCGTCATCGTGATCAATTCGCCGACTGCCGCACGGTCAGTCGTTTCCACCACTTGCACCACATCTTGCGGCAAGCCCGCTTGCGCTAAACCTTGTTTGACGATGGCCGCTAGCGCGCGATTGCAATGTATCGCCTCTGAACCACCGCGCAAAATGCTAGCGTTGCCGCTTTTGATGCACAGGCCAGCCGCATCTATCGTCACATTTGGCCGCGCTTCGTAAATGATGCCGATGACGCCTAGCGGCACCCGCATTTGCCCAACTTGGATGCCGCTAGGGCGCATTTTCAAGTTCGACATTTCACCGACAGGGTCGGGCAGGGCGGCGATTTGTTGCAAGCCAGCGATCATGGTGGTGATAGCTTTCGGCGAGAGCGTCAAACGGTCTAGCATCGCCTCGTCCATGCCGCTCGCTCGCGCTTGTGCGACGTCGGCGCTATTGGCGGCCAGTAAATCGGCTTGACGTTCGTCAATCAATTGCGCAATTTCTAGCAAGGCACGATTTTTGATGGCGCTAGGAGCAGCGGCAATCGCCGTCGCCGCCACGCGCGCCCGTTGCCCCATTGTTTGCATGTATTCTTTGATATCCATATATTCCTTGGCTAGCATGTGGTGACAGGCCGCAATTGCGGTGGTGTCTGTCCCTCTCTCCGCTGTGAGGCTGTCGTAAAACTATTTTTGGCGAAAAATTTCGCAAATTTGCGGCCAAACTCCTCTCGCCCCTCGCGGGAGAGAGGCCGGGAGAGAGGGGGAGGTTGAGCACAAACAGCACAATTCAGCGCTAAAAATGCAATTTAACGAATTTATTATTGCTTTTAATGCCAAAAATATGCTGTGCGGTTGCAACCGCCCCCTCTCCCTAGCCCTCTCCCGCGAGGGG
>JACPVY010000059.1 GCA_016197345.1 Burkholderiales bacterium | reverse complement strand
CTACAAAATCACTTATGGGATGCCTGCCGCGATTTAACCCGTCCCCGTTTAGATAGCCTAGCGCAGCGTTTGGATGCAAAAGCCACTTGGGATGATTTGGTGCTACCGGAAGAGCAAATGCGCTTGATGCGGCAAATTGCGGCGCAAGTGAAAGAGCGGCACAAAGTCTATGGTGAATGGGGCTTTGATCGACGCATGAATCGTGGTTTTGGCATTTCGGCCTTGTTCGCTGGCGAATCGGGGACAGGTAAAACCATGGCGGCGGAAGTGATCGCCAATGCGCTGCGCTTAAACCTGTATCGGATCTACCTTTCTGCCGTGGTTTCCAAATACATAGGCGAAACCGAAAAAAATCTGCGCAAATTATTTGATGCGGCAGAAATGGGCGGCGCGATTTTATTCTTTGATGAAGCCGATGCGCTCTTTGGCAAACGTAGCGAAGTGAAAGATAGCCACGACCGCTACGCCAATATCGAAATCAATTATTTGCTGCAAAGAATGGAATCCTTTTCCGGCCTCGCGATCTTGGCAACGAATATGAAAAGCGCACTCGATATCGCCTTCATGCGGCGCTTACGCTTTGTGCTGCAATTCCCCTACCCCGGCATTAAAGAGCGCTTAGCGATTTGGCAGCATGCTCTACCACCGCAAGTGCGCTATGAGCCTCGTCAAAGCCAGTCAACCTGCCGTCAATTTCGATTTGAATATCGAGCGCATCGTGCTGGATGGCGTGGCGCTCAGCCATGCTGAACAAAAGCAAATGGCGCAGGCTTTGCAAACCGAATTGGGGCGCTTATTGGGTGATGCATTCGGTGGCGCAGCCGTGCAGTTACAAGGTGGCGCCATGCCTCGCCTGCTGGCCGCTCCCGTGAGCTTTGGAGCGGGTGTGGCGGCGGCTGAGCTGGGGCGGCAAATCGCGCACAGTGTGCATCAAAGCTTGATTGCGGATCAAAAGAGCTAAGCGATGAACCAGCGTGCGCCAACTCCGGCCAAACCCTCGCTGCCTGCGCCAGCACACGCGCAGCCAGCAAAGCGCGGTGCCGATGCCTCGCGGCAGGAGTCGTTGACGGCGGTTGTCGGCGCGCCCGTCAATTCACTGTTACCACCCACCACCCTAGTGGCCGCCAAGGTACGTCCGGGGCAAGGACAGAGACAAACCCAAATCAAAGACGAGGATCAGGCACGCGCCATGCTCACGCAATGGCTGCTGGAAAGCCTAGCGCCAGCACTAGGCTTGCGTGTGCAACAAATTCAAATCCATATTGATCAGGAAGCAGAAGACAAGCTAGCGCCACGGCAAGCGGGCGGCATGGTCGAGGATGGCAAAATTTATCTGCACCCAGCCAAATTTCAGCCGCAACATAGCGCTGGCCGCTACCTGCTCGTGCATGAACTGTCCCATCTGGCACAGCAAAATTTGCCTGTGCTGCACGGTGTCGATCAACTGGCACGACAACATGCCGAAAGCGAAGCCCACGTTATCGCCAGCCGCTTCGCCTATCAAGCGCTACGCCCGGTGCAACCCTTAGCGTGGTTGCCGGCCAATGATGTGGCGCTGGATGATCAATTCGATTTTCGCGCCGAGCAAGAAAAAGTGTTTGTTGACTTACGCCAGCAGGTCGAGACGGGGCGCAGACGTGAAATTGATTTGATTTCAAAATATCTCGATAGCTGGTGGGTGTCCGATGGCGATATCGACAAAATCATAGCGATACTCGATTTCATGCCCTTCGCCGCCATCGCAGCGGTAGTGCAAGTCTTGCCAGAGAATTTAAAAGCAAAACTCGCCGACAATTTCAGCCCCTGCCATGTGTTTAAAAATCAGCGGGTGGTGATCGCCTGTTGGGCCGGTCTATCGCAATTTCGCGATGCGAAAGATAAAACCGATTATCTCGACATGGTTGATTTTGATTGCTTCCGCGCGCTCGATGATGGCGGCTTGAGTACGGAAGAAGCCGAAAGTGCGGCGGCAATCATCAGTGCCCTCCGCGAAAACAAGCGCATGCGCTTGCTCACTGGCAGCAATAGCCGTGCTATCGCGCGCATGACGCGCGTGCCGCGCTTAAGTGAAAAAGATGCGAAAAGTCTGGTTGAGCGCAGCAAAGCGGCGCTTACCGCCGAATCGGGTCTGGCTGAAAAGCAAAAACAAGTAGCGGCGGTGCGCAATGACCCGAGCACAAAGAATATCGTCGATGAAGTGATGGCCTTACTCACGCCACCGTCTGGCGAACACGACAGCCATACCAATGATGTATCACGCGCGCTATTGGCCTTAGACCGTTTGGGTGAACAAGATGACAATGTGCTACAGGCCGCAGCCGAAAAACTCGATACCGCTGGCTATTTGACGACGCTGTTTGAAATCATCCCGGTTGGTCAATATTTTGCACCGGAAAAACGGGGACAAACCTTAACCACGCTGTGCAGCGCACGTCTGCCATCAAAAAATGCCGAGCTGATCGAAAATCTGCTCTCGTATGGCGCATTTGACTGGGCGATACGCGATAACGAAGCGCTGCTGGCCTATCGCATTGTCAAAAATCTGCCCTTGGTGGAGCAATACCATTTCCGCCAAAAAGATGGTGGCAAATGGTATTTCCGCCTGCTCGACAATTTGCCGAAAGACAAAGTACCGCACCCTGATTTAGAGGTGCGCAAAGCAGGCAGCAAAGAAGAGTTGGAGAAACTGCGCGCCAGCTTCAAGAAATTTGCCCTCAGCAAAAGCGAAGCCGAAGGCAGCGAGCTGGCGACCGAAGTCACTGGCGATCAACAATTTTTCTATAGCGCTTCGCAACTCTATCAACGACGTTTGGAAAACGCCGATGCCAGCGATGC
>JACPVY010000072.1 GCA_016197345.1 Burkholderiales bacterium | reverse complement strand
GGTGCTGGTGCTGGTATTGGAGCCGACCATCGGTGTGCCGGACCAAAAACCGTTGGCGGCAAAGCCATAGCCGTTTGCATAGCCAAACACGGAAGACGAAGAATTTGCCGTCCAAGTGGCGTTCGAGCCCAACGCTTGTGGGCCGCTACCGAAATAATTCAAGGTAGGCATGGCGAGCAATTCGCCATCATTCAAAGAGGTAACTTCTGCTGCAAATGCGCTGCCAAACAAAGTGGTGGCGGACAAAAGGGATGCAAGGATAAGCTTTTTCATAGTTTTTCGTCAGTAGTCTAAAAGTGAATGATGCAAAGTGTGCCGTGTGAAGCTATGTTCTTCTGAGAAATAAATCTTGCCTTAAAAGCCAAGAATTCATTTTCCAACATACTAAGAAACAAGTACATCGTCGATTCTTCATGTTAAAAAAACCACTACAGAACTCTTTGAAGCGGAGGCGATACTAGCACAAAAAAAATCTGTGGGTAACTATTTAATAGATTTTGGGCAATTATTTAGTTTCTGCAAGGCAATAAGTGTGAAAAAGAAAGTATTTTGGCAATCTTGTATTCCTAAGAAGGTTTGATTTGAAAAATTCTTTTTCTGCTATGCTGTGTAGTTGACAGAGATTGCGCGCTGCGATGTGGTCACAAGTCAGTCTTGATCTGAGCGCCGTTGCGATGCAAAAAACAGCGAAGGAGGCTGTAGTGGCGGGATTAGCGCAATCTTTGCTGCGGCAGGATGCACTTTTTATGCTAAATTGCTCTTGCGCGTCGCAGGTGCAAAATCGCTACAAGCGACATGCCGAACACAACTAGCCAAGAGCACGATCTATGCATAGTCCTATCGTCATCGTTCCCGCCTGTACCAAACAACTTGGGCATCACCCTTATCACACGGTGCAAATGAAATATGTCGATGCGGTATTGACGGCGGCGCAATGTATGCCGTTGATTTTGCCTGCATTTGGCGAACGAACCGATTGGGACGCTATCGTTAGTTGCGCCGATGGCATTATGCTGACAGGCTCACCTTCGAATGTGCATCCATCCCATTTTGAGCAAGAAGTACATAACCCCGAGTTGCCATTAGATCCAGCGCGTGACGCTACCACGCTACCGCTGATCCGCTTAGCGATTGAATATGGCATCCCCTTGTTTGCGATTTGCCGTGGCTTTCAAGAAATCAATGTGGCGCTCGGCGGCAGCTTACATCAAGCGGTGCAAGAAGTGCCGGGTAAAATGGATCACCGCGAAGCGAAAGAATTATCGCTAGAGCAGCAATATGCGCCAGCGCACGAAGTAGCGATCACCGCTGGCAAGAAGTTGGCCGCGATTCTTGGCCCCCAGCGCCGCACCATACAAGTCAATTCCCTCCACGGCCAAGGTATCAATCGCCTCGCTGACGGTTTGAGCGTCGAGGCAGTGGCACCCGATGGCATTATCGAAGCCTATAGCGTCGATCAAGCCCGGCACTTCGCATTGGCAGTGCAATGGCATCCCGAGTGGAGGGTGCGCGAAAATCCCGATTCTATGGAAATTTTTGAAGCATTTGGCAGGGCTTGTCGCGATTATCGTGAAGAACGCGAGCCGCGCCAGACGCAAAATCACAGCGTGATTCGAGGCGCTGGCAACTAAGAGCCGTCGCAGTGTCGACAAAGTTGCCATTGCGAACTGGAAAAATCGCCAGTATTGCGAGGTAGTGCAAAGAAGACAGTAGGGCCACCAACAAGGAGACGCCAATGTACAAGCATGAACCCTGGGCGCGTGGCGTGCGTTAGCTATTTAATATTGTTGCAGAACTTTATATCAGCTAAACCAGCACGATCAATGAGAGAGCATCATGCCTATACGCGAAAATTTTTCTTACAACGACATGGATCAATGGCTCAATGAAAAACGAGTCAGTGAAATTGAATGTTTAGTCCCCGATTTGACCGGGGTAGCGCGCGGCAAAATCTTGCCACGCACCAAGTTCACCCAAGAGCGCGGCATGCGCATCCCCGAAGCGGTGCTAGGGATGACCGTGACGGGCAATTATCCGACCGATGACGAACCATACGACCGCGCGATTTCCGCAATCGATCGCGACATGATTTTAAAGGCCGACCCGGAAACCATCACCCTCGTGCCATGGGCGGTTGATCCCACTGCACAGGTGATCCACGATTGCTTTTTCGCCGACGGCTCGTTGGTGGATTTTGCCCCGCGTTCCGTCTTGCGTCGGGTCTTAAAGCTATATCAAGACAAAGGCTGGGCACCAGTCGTTGCGCCCGAGCTAGAGTTTTATCTGACCGCCAAAAATTCCGATCCTGATTTACCGCTACGCCCGCCAATTGGCCGTAGTGGTCGCGCCGAAACTAGCCGCCAAATCTATAGCATCGACGCCGTCAATGAATTCGATCCATTGTTTGAAGACATTTACGATTACTGCGAATTGATGCAGCTCGATGTCGATACCCTGATCCATGAAATTGGCGCAGGGCAAATGGAAATCAACTTCTTGCATGGCGAACCGCTAGGCTTGGCCGATAAAGTGTTTTTCTTCAAGCGCACACTACGCGAAGCGGCCTTGAAACACGATATGTATGCCACCTTCATGGCTAAACCGATGACGGGCGAACCGGGTTCGGCGATGCATGTGCATCAAAGCGTGGTCGATATCAAAACCGGGCTAAACATTTTTAGCAATGCTAATGGCAGCCATTCCGACGCTTTCATGCACTATATCGGTGGGTTGCAACGCTATATGCCGTCGGCGATGGCGGTGGTGGCGCCGTACGTCAATTCCTATCGCCGCTTAGTGCGCCATACCGCTGCGCCTATCAATATTCAGTGGGGGCTAGATAACCGCACAGTCGGTTTCCGCGTACCTTACTCTGGCCCGCAAGATCGCCGCATTGAAAACCGCATCATCGGTGCCGATGCTAATCCTTATCTAGCGTTGGCGACCACGCTCGCTTGCGGCTATCTCGGCATGATAGAAGGTTTGACGCCCACGCCAATGACGACGGGTAGCGCTTATGATTTGAAAGTCGAATTGCCACAAGGCTTGCCAGAAGCATTGCAATTGCTGCGCCAAGAAGTGCGCTTGCGGCAAGTGCTAGGGGACAGGTTTGTCGATGTGTACGCGGCGATCAAGGATTTGGAACACGTCGAATTCATGACCGTCATCAGCCCATGGGAGCGCGAGCACTTGCTGTTGCATGTGTAAACGCATGTGTATTCGCCAGCCTTCGCCCACGCTAGCTAGGCTGTTGCGAAAGGGGAAAACGTATGGTGGGCAAGTTGCCCACCATTGCCGATGATTAATTTGGATGCTGTTTTGGTGATGAAGTTAATAAAAGTCATACTAAAAATAATTTAAAAATCAAAAGCGGTGGGCTTGTGCCCGAACAGCGACGGACAACATGTTGTCCGCCCATACGAAAAGCAGTAGCTGTAGGGTGGGCAACTTGTTGCCCACGGATTTGAATCCATGCAAAAAATCACCTCATTTCGATGTAACTCCGAACGTTGAACGGTCTGAATTGTGAAAATTATTATGCAAAGTTCGAGATTTACTGCCGTGGGCAACGGAGTTGCCCACCCTACCACCAACGTTTTTCTTTTGCGACACCCTTGCAAGGGGCGGGAGGAGTGGCGCGCCGTTTCTTATGGAACATTGCCTTTCGCTACAGCCAGCGACGCGGTAACTAGCTCAACCTCTTTTGAACAGGATTATCATGCAAGCAGAAAATAGCGTGTCCCCAATTGATACGAAAAAAATCCAAGCGCTTGATAGCGCGCATTATTTGCACCCTTTTACCGACTTCAAAGACCTCAACACACGTGGTGCGCGAGTGATGGTGAAAGGCGAGGGCGTTTATTTGTGGGATTCGGAAGGTAAGCGCTTGTTTGATGGCATGTCTGGCTTGTGGTGTGTCAATGTTGGCTATGGCCGTAAAAGTATCGCCGACGCTAGCTACGCGCAGATGATGCAATTACCGTTTTATAACAGTTTTTTTCAAACGACGAATGTGCCTGCGGCTGAGTTGGCAGCAGCCTTGGTCGATGTCGCCCCCGAGCAGTTCACCCACGTCTTTTTTACTGGTTCCGGTAGCGAAGGCAATGACACCATTGTGCGTATGGTGCGACGCTTTTGGGATGTGCAAGGCAAACCAGAAAAACAAGTCATCATCAGCCGTCACAATGCCTACCATGGCAGCACCATGGCCGGCGCTTCGTTGGGCGGCATGAGTGGCATGCATGAGCAGGGCGGCTTGCCTATCCCGAATATCGTGCATATCGGCCAGCCTTACTACTTAGAAGGCGGCGCTGGCATGACGCAAGATGAATTTGGCTTGAAAGCAGCGTCTTGGTTGGAAGATAAAATTCTCGAAATTGGTGTCGAGAAAGTCGCCGCGTTCATCGGCGAACCCGTGCAAGGAGCAGGCGGGGTGATCATCCCACCGAAAACCTATTGGCCAGAAATTCAACGCATTTGCGATAAATACGGCATTTTGCTGATTTCGGACGAGGTGATCTGTGGCTTTGGTCGGCTTGGCACTTGGTTTGGTTGCGAAAAAATGGGGACGAAGCCCGATTTGATGACCTTCGCGAAAGGCGTGACGTCAGGCTACATCCCACTCGGTGGTGTGTTAGTCAGTGACCGTGTCGCCAAGGTTTTGATCGAGCAAGGCGGCGAATTCAACCACGGCTTCACTTATTCCGGCCACCCAGTCGCCTGCGCCGCAGCGCTGGAAAATTTGCGCATCATCAAAGAAGAAAAATTGGTTGAGCAGGTCGCCAATGATACTGGCCCATATCTTGCTGAGAAATTTATGCAGCTCGCTGATCATCCCTTGGTCGGTTTGGCGGAAACCTGCGGTTTTGTCGCGGGTTTGAATTTGGTTAAGAAAAAAGGCGCGACGCTACACGAAAGTGAATGGTTTGATTCGGCCTTATCGGT
>JACPVY010000071.1 GCA_016197345.1 Burkholderiales bacterium | reverse complement strand
TCCTGCGCAAAGGCAAAGACCGCGGGCAGCGAAACGAGAAGTGCGCCGAGCACTGCAAATCGTCACGCCAGAATCTATTCGCGCCTTGGTGAAAGCACCGCAATTGATTTTCCCACAGTACGACAAGCATTTTTTTGAAGATAAGATGGCAGTCTATGCCGAGCCTGTGCCATTGGCAGAATGGCGCGAAGTGGTGGCGCAAGTCGAAGATATTCAGCGCGCTATCGTCTATCTATTACCGCAATTGGCCCATCCAGATTTCTTCTTTACACGCGATGGTGATGCCCGCGCCCATCGCCGTTTGCAGATTTACGAGCACTGGCTGCGCTATCTGAATTTGACCGATATTCCGGGCCAGCGCGATGCGGCCTACGCCTTGAAATTGCTCGGCAATACTGAGCATTATGCGCGGCTAGAAAAGCAGTTCGAAGGGATAGACGAATTTGCCGAGTTTTGTCACGCCATCTTTGATTATTTGCGGCCGCAAAATGTCGCTCATCCCGGCTATTTTTTGCGTAGTTTTTGCCTCGCGGCGCGGGCGAATTGGCAGCCAACGGTTACTGAAGCCAATCTGCGTCGCGCTTGCGTTTGCATTGATCGTTTGCTCGATATGCTGCAAGACGATGAAGCCCATGTGCAAGAGGCAATCACCGTATTGCCGCTCTCATTAGCGGGGTGTTTGTTAGAAAAGGGCGGAAGCGAAGCGCTAGACCCATTGAATCGCCAATTGCAGCAATTATGGCTACAGCGTGTGCAAGGTGATACGAATTTCGATTTCCTCGAAAAAGATCACGGCTTTTTCATTTTGCGTGGCGTGCAGCAATTAGATGGCACTTGGGCGGCGCGCAAAATGGTGCGGGCAATTCGTGCCAAAAATCGTGAAATGTTGTTGTGGAAGCCGTATAGCGAAGAAGCAATCACGTCAGCTAATTTGCAAGATTTCGTCAAGCTATTTGACTTACTGCCTAGTCGCCAACTGGTGCTGGCAAGCATTGAAAAAATGAATGCGGGTGGCATGGGGCTGCAAGGGGTGATCAATGCGCTAATGACGCCAGAAATGGCGCAGCATATTGCGCAAAGGCGGCACTATAACGCCCAGTTTTTATGGCAAGATCGAAAAACAAGGCGCTAGGTTTGACGGTGCGGGCGGAGTGACGATGTAGTTTGTAGGATGGGTTGCATGCAACCCATCGCTTTTCGGGCACAAGCCCACCAATGCCGATGATTGATGAGATTCTATTTTTTGCGCAAGAAGTTAAATAATTTTCATTAAAACGACGAGAAAATCAAAAGTGGTGGGCTTGTGCCAGAACACTGACAGATAACTCCCTTGTCCAAGGCAGTAAATCTCGCTATTCGGATAGAAATTTGCGCAATTTGAATCGTTCAAGATTCGGAATTACACCAAAATAGGGTGTTTTTTACGACGCTTCAAACCCGTGGGCAAACAAGTTGCCCACCCTACGCTATATGCAACAGGCTGCCTAGATGGCGACGAGCAGCATGCCGCAAACCCCGCAGCAACTTACGCCGCGATTTGTTCGTCCAGTTCGTCCAAACTATCATCATGCAAGTGCTCGACATCGCCCCACAAGCGCAGGCTTAATTTGCCATCGTGCCAAGTAAAGCGATTGATGCTCGCATTGAAAATATCAAAGTCGCGTGGCGTGCAAATTGGCATTTGCAAAGCGGCGCGGTAAGCGCATTCGAGTACGCCACCATGCGCCACAATCGCAATGGTTTTGCCACTATAGCGGGCGCCCCAACGACCTAGCGCTTGGATGACGCGCAGATAAAATTCGCCGAAATTTTCTGCTTTGCGCATGCCATCTGGCAAGCGTGCGTCTATTTCACGCGCCTTCCATGCGGCGTATTCGACGGGATAGCGTTTTTGCAATTCGCCATAGGTCAAGCCTTCAAAGCCGCCAAAACAGCGTTCGCGCAAATCTTTATCGAGACGCATGCTCAAATTGCGTGCTTCACGATTATCGCTAACGATTGATTGCGCGGTTTGGCGAGCGCGCAGCAAATCGCTGCTAATGACGGCTTCCAGTTTTTCGTCGCGTAGCGCATGACCCAGTTGATGCGCTTGGCGTTCGCCTTGTTCATTGAGGGCAATATCAATGTGTCCCTGCAGACGGCGTTCGACATTCCATGCCGTTTCGCCATGGCGAATAAGAATGATTTCTGTGGCTTGCAAAATAACCTCGGTGGTTTATATAGTATTTTTCAGGGGCTGCTACTTCTTACAACGTCGCCTTACACTGTCGATGTTGCTTAGTGCTGTAATTGCGCTACGGTTTTGGTGGACAGTTTGCCCACCATTGATAAGCACATCTCCTATGGCTTGACCAAATCAGGATTCAGGCTGTATTGACCTGTCACTTGAGCTTGGCCTAGGATGTGTCCCTGTATTGCATTCAAAACTGCCGCGCCACCAAATTTGCCGGCCAAAGGTAGGCGTGGCAAGTCCAGCGCATACAAGGTAAAAATATAGTGGTGCATGATACTGTCATTCCACGGAGGACACGGGCCATCATAGCCAAAATAATCGCCCGCCATTTCACGATCTGCTGCAAACCAGCCAGTGTAATCGTTAATGCCATGCCGCATCACGCCCGGAAAGGCGCTATGGCTGACAGTTGGCCCGGTCTTGCCGCATGGCGTGACGCTCATCGACATTTCGCCTTCGATAATGCTGGTCAGCTCAGGTGGAATATCAACCAAGCACCAATGGAAAAAATCGACACGTGGTAAATCACTAGGGACAGTACGACCTTCTTGATTGACATCATCCCCTTTGGATGGCACATCGGGATCATGGCAAATCAAGGCGAGCGATTGTGTCCCCGCTGGCAAATCGCTCCACGCCAGATGCGGGTTGCGATTTTGCGCTAGTGCGACATGGGTGCCGGGTGCGATCACGCAAAAAGCCAGATGGCCGGGAATCATTGCGCCATCCGTAAAAGAGTCTGTCCACAGTTTCATCTTCTCTCCCTGTGCT
>JACPVY010000070.1 GCA_016197345.1 Burkholderiales bacterium | reverse complement strand
GGTGGTTTGCATGCGTTCTATCGCATTCAAGACATCCGCTAAGCGTTTGCGCGGAATCGTGCCATCCATGCAGTAATAATCGGGTGAAATGCGGCCCGCTGCTGGAAATGCATTCTTACGGCCAGACCACAGCTTGCCCCGCTCTTGCTCGTTACGCGAGACGACGAGGGCATTTGCGCCCGCCTGCCGCAAGACGGCACTCATTTGGCTGATTTCATCGGCGACTTCGAGTGCGCTGCCATCCGATTCACACAGCAAAATCGCGGCAGCATTGGTGTCGTAACCCGCTTTGGCGAATGGCTCGACCATCCGCACCGAGGTTTGGTCCATCATTTCTAGCCCAGCGGGAATGATGCCAGCCGCGATCACTGCCGCTACTGCTTCGCCCGCTTGCACCACATCGACGAACGAGGCCATGATGACTTGTGCAGAAGCGGGGACAGGTAATAACTTAACGCGCACTTGGGTCACGATGCCGAGCATGCCTTCCGAGCCGATGACGAGTGAGAGCAAATCTAAACCGGGGGAATCTAGTGCGGCGCAACCCAGTTCGACGATTTCACCATCGGCGAGCGCGAGCCGTACGGCGAGCACATTATGCAGCGTCAAACCATATTTCAGGCAATGCACGCCACCGGAGTTTTCGGCGACATTGCCGCCTATGGTGCAGGCAATTTGCGAAGACGGGTCAGGTGCGTAATACAAACCATGCGCTTTCGCGGCCTCGCTAATGGCCAGATTGCGCACGCCTGGTTGCACCAGCGCGCTACGACCGAGGGGATCGATTTGTTCGATTTTATTCAGCCGTGCGGTCGATAACACCACCCCAGCTTCGAGCGGTAGCGCACCGCCCGAGAGGCCGGTGCCAGCACCACGCGGCACGATGGGAACTTGTAATTGGTGACACACTCTTAGCACCGCTTGCACTTGCGCTTCGGTATGCGGCAAGGCCACTACCATCGGCAAGCGGCGGTAGGCAGATAGCCCATCGCACTCATAGGGACGGGTATCTTCTACGCGCCATAGCACTGCATCTTGCGGTAACACCGCGAGCAATGCTTGCACCACTTGTTGGCGCAGAGTCGAATTTTGCATGGTGGGCGAGATTCTGAACAGGAGTGAATGCACATGCCGTGAGGCGCAATTGCGTGTCATGATACCTTGTTCAGCTTGAATTTGGGCCATTCTCAACTGTGCGAGCTTGGCTTAGCGCAGGCGGCGCGTATTAGTGCCCTGGTGCCTCTAGGCAAAATGCTGGTTTCCTGCGTTTGCCCTAGGGTTTATGGCAAGATGTGGGGTTTTCTTGATACGCTACTTGCAACTTGCTTGTATTGAAAGATGGGTAAAATTATATGAAGTCTATAGCAGTCAAAATTCTCGATCAGCGCATGCGCGATTTGTTGCCAACTTATGCCACAGCAGGCAGTGCTGGTTTGGATTTGCGGGCATGTCTTGATAGCAGCCTTACCATCGCGCCGCAACAAACGGTGCTAGTGCCGACCGGGATCGCGATTCATCTAGCAGACCCCGGCTATGCGGCGATGATTTTGCCGCGCAGCGGTTTGGGGCATAAGCATGGCATCGTGCTCGGTAATTTGGTCGGATTGATTGATTCCGACTACCAAGGCCAGTTAATGGTCTCTACTTGGAACCGTAGCGATACTGAATTTGTCTTGCAACCAATGGACAGATTGGCGCAATTGGTGATTGTGCCCGTGTTGCAAGTGGCATTTAACGTGGTCGATGAATTCGATGATAGTGCGCGCGGCGCGGGTGGCTTTGGCAGCACTGGCAAAGCCTAGGTAGTAGCGCAGAGGGCGTCCCACATTACTGTCGGACGCCCGTTTGTCATTCAAGAAAGGTCAATATGGGTATGTCCCTTTTGCAAATGCAATGGCGCCAACTGTGGCTGGCCCCCTTGTTTATTTTAGCGGCCTGTAGCACACCGCCTGCCGCGCCGCCAAAGCCCGCTCCGGTGCAAGCGGAGCCAGCGAATACGACGACGGCAGCGCCGCAGAGCACCCAAGCGGTGGAAGCGCTACGCACGCTAGTCGCCATGCAAGATAAGCTCGATCGTGTCGCCGCGCCCTTGCTCTTAAAAAACGCCGAATTGTGCAAGACGCAAGCGCGTAATTTACTCGGCTTCACAGCGAAAAATCGCTATTCCTATTCGTCTGAATACAACGATGCTGCGCACGAATTATTTGCTTTAGAAGAAAAATTGCAGGTCATTGGTGTATTGCAAGGCAGTGGTGCGGCGTTGGCGGGTGTCAAACGTGGCGATACCTTGATGTCGATTGAAGACAAAGATTTGCCACAAGGGCAAAACGCCGAGCGCTTAGCGGCAACGATATTAGCGCCGCTGGTCGCGCGCAAAACCAGCGTCAAGATGGCGATTCAGCGCAATGGTGAAAATATGAGTGTCACCGTGCCGTTGACGCGTGCCTGTGGCTTCCGGGTGGAACTAGGTAACGCCGATAATGTCGCTACGTATGCCGATGGCCAACGCGTAATGATCACGCGCGGCATGCTGACTTTCACCAAGTCAGACGAAGAATTAGCCTATTTGATTGCGAAAGAAATGGCGCATAACGCGCTGTCGCACCCAGCTAAAAATCGCAGCAATACGCGAATGGCAGCGATGATGGATAACTTAATCCAAGTCAATCCAGATTTGTCGCTGTTAATCACTGGTGGCGGCATCAAAGCCTATCCAGCAGAGATGGATGCGGCAGCCGATAATCTTGCGCTGTATATGCTAGCCCGTGCCGGCTATTTGCTCGACAACGCTAAGCCTTTTTGGCAGCGCTTAGCGAACCAATATCCAGCCACGATGCTGAGTAGCTATAGCGCACTCCATCCAAACACCGCGGCGCGGATGGTGGCGATTGATAAAGCGGTGAGCGATATCAAGGCTAAGCAAGCGGCGAAGAAGGTGTTGGTGCCGTAGGTGGAAAGGGGCGTGTGATAACGCCCTGCGCCAGAGAAAAAACCTGTCGGGGCAAAGTGTGTGTCAAACTTTGCCCCTGATTCAATGAAGATTACTCTTCGTCATTCCCCATCATCGGCATAAAACTCACCACTCCCGCTTTGGGCGTGCTGCATGGTTCTTCATCAAAGGCGATATCGCCACCCGCTGGCAACGGCGCATCGGCATCAATCTTCAAATCGACGAAATTAAACATGTCACGATCCATCAAGTGCGATGGCACCACGGTCGAGAGTGAGGCGAAAATATTATCGACGCGGCCGGGGAATTTCTTTTCCCATTCGCGCAGCATGCCCTTGATTTGTTTGCGTTGCAGATTTTCTTGCGAGCCGCATAAATCGCAAGGAATGATAGGGAATTGTTTGACTTCTGCGTAGCGTGCCGAATCGGCTTCTTTGACATAGGCTAGCGGGCGAATCACGATGTGTTTGCCATCGTCCGATTGCAATTTCGGTGGCATGCCTTTGATTTTGCCGCCGAAAAACATATTCAGGAAAAAGGTTTCCATGATGTCGTCACGATGGTGGCCGAGGGCGATTTTGGTCGCGCCTAATTCATCGGCAACGCGATACAAAATGCCACGGCGCAAGCGTGAGCACAGCGAGCAAGTGGTTTTGCCTTCTTCGATCACGCGTTTGACGATGCTATAGGTATCTTGATTTTCGATATGGAAAGGCACGCCAATTTCCGTCAAATAGCGTGGCAACACATCGGCCGGGAAATTGGGTTGCTTTTGATCGAGATTGACGGCGACGATGTCGAAATGAATCGGCGCCCGTTCGCGTAGCGTCAGCAAAATATCCAGCATCATATAGCTGTCTTTGCCGCCAGACAGGCAGACCATCACTTTGTCACCGTCTTCAATCATGTTGAAATCAATAATTGCAGCGCCGACTTGGCGGCACAGGCGCTTATGCAATTTATTGTTTTCATAAGCCTGTTTTTGCGCTTTTTTATATTCCTCAGCGCTGGTTTCAGGTACGTGTTTGAGTTCTTTGTGTAGCGGTGCGTTCATGGCGGTTTCCTGCTGGGCTGGTTTTGCTGACGTAGCTGAGTGCTGCAATTAAATATCGGACTTGATGTGAAACACTTCGACGCCTACGCCTTCGCAATCGGGGTAAACATCTGGCTTCATGGTCGAGACGCGCACCGCACGCACATGGGCGTGCTCAAGCATTTTCTTAGCGACATCATCAACCAGCGTTTCTTGCAGATGGACATGGCCTTGGGCCATGCGTTGGCTAATGGTTTCACGGATGAAATCGTAATCGACCACTTCCATCAATTTGTCGTGGCTAGGGGTGGAGAGCGCGAGCGGGATGAACAGATCAACATTGATCAAGACGCGTTGCTCGCCCTTCTTTTCGAATTCATGTACGCCAATATTGATCATCACCTCGTAATTGCGTAAAAACAGGCGGCGGCAATCGATCAATTGCGGGTGGAGGAGGGAAGTAATCATATTGGCGAAATCTTTATTTGGGGATGAATGCAACATCGTGTTGCAAAGGGATTAAATGCTGGCCGCCATCGACGACCAGGGTGGTTCCGGTTATTGCAGCTGCATCGGCCAAAAAACATACGCTAGCGGCGATGTCTTCGGGGCGGCTGGAATAGCCCAAAGGCGTCATTTTATGCGATTTGGCAAAATCTTCGGCACTTTGCTCACCGGAAATGAGGGTTATGCCGGGTGCGACACCAACCACGCGTAATTTTGGCGCTAATGCCTGCGCCAGCATCGTCGTCGCCGTGTGTAAGGCCGCTTTGGATAGCGTGTACGATAAAAAGTCGGGATTCATGTTGAACAGCTTTTGATCCAGCAAATTAATCACCACGCTTTGCGCACCATCGGGCGTGGCGGCGTGGAGTGCTTGCGCCAGCAAAATCGGCGCAGCGAGATTGGCGTGCATGTGCTTATCGAGCTTCGCTTGTGAAAAATCGTGGGCGCTATCGAGTTCGAATAACGAGGCGCTATTGACGACGCAACTGACACGCCCCAGCAATTGCGCCGCTTGCGGCAGCAGTTGCGCGACTTCGGCGCTATCGGATAATTCTGCCCGCAAAGCACAAGCGCGCCGCCCTAATGCGATAATGTCGGCCACCGTCGCTAAGGCTTCTTGTTCTGAATGGCGGTAGTGCACTGCGATATCCCAGCCTTGCGCCGCCAGCGCTAGCGCGATGGCGCGACCTAAACGCTTGCCAGCGCCCGTCACGAGCGCTACTCGTGGTGATTTTTGCTGCGCGGCTGGCTATCGTTTGCCCGCTTTATGGAGCTAGCGCTCTATGCGCCGGGGCTAGGGTATTACAGCGGCGGTGCGACCAAATTAGGCAAAGACGGCGATTTTACAACCGCGCCAGAAATCTCGCCGCTGTTCGGTGCATCTTTAGCGCAGTTTGCTATTCCCTTGCTGGCGCAAAGTAAGCCGCAGATGATGGAATTTTGTGCCGGTAGCGGCCAATTAGCGCATGATATTTTGACTGAGTTAGCCCGGTGCGGCGTCACGTTAGAGAAATATTTCATCGTTGAGCTATCGGGCCAATTGCGGGCGCGGCAGCAGCAAAAATTAGAAGCTTTCCCCCAAGTTGAATGGCTAGATGCGCTACCTGCGACATTTGACGGCGTGATCGTTGGCAATGAAGTGCTGGATGCGATGCCAGTGCAATTGGTGCAAAAAGATGCAGACGGGCAGGGCTGGCAAGAGATGGGTGTGATTTGTAGCACCGACGCAGAAGGGCATAGCCAGTTTGGGTGGCAGACTCAGCCAGCTAGCGCCGCTATCATGGCACAACTGCAGGCGCAAATCCCACAAGCTGAAAGCTTAGCGCCGGGCTATTTGACGG
>JACPVY010000069.1 GCA_016197345.1 Burkholderiales bacterium | reverse complement strand
GTATTTTGTCGCCGCGATTTTGCTCGCGAGCCGCGTCACCGGGGTACGCGCGATGCCAGAGCGGCCGATGTACATCGTCAATCTCGATGCTTCCAAAGAATGCCATTTGAAGTGGACGGCGCCCAATTTTGTGATCAGTGCCGAAGTAAAAGCAGCGCAAGCAAGTGGCGGTGAACAAGTGCCAGTGATGTTTGGCGGCGCGGCATGCTTTGAAATGGATGTCTTCAAAGCGACCTACTGGCCGCTACAAGCCATGCCCAAGATTGGCGACATTCTGTATTTTGATAGCATCAATAGCTATTCGCTGTCATGGAACACCTCGTTTAATGGCGTGCCTTTAGCGCAGTTGAAATACGTCAAATGAAGCGCGTGTCAGCATCGCTTGACCGCATGCAGATGCGCTGAGCGCTAGCAATTCCTGCTTCCCAAGAAAAAACCCGGCCGTAGCCGGGTTTCCTTGTCGCGATGTGCGGAAATCGATTAGAAGTGATAACCAACCGAAGCCACAACCGATACTGGATCGAGACTCATGCTGATCGTTTGACCAGTTGAGAAACGTGAAGTGGTTTTGACATAGGTTTTCGACACTGACAAACCAGCAAACCATTTATCCGTGAACGAATAGTTGGCGCCGATTTTGATCGTCGAGCCCCAAGCCGATTCTGCCTTGAAGGTGGTTGGCGTACCGCCGGTGTTTGCCAACGCCGTCAACACGCCCGAGCCAGTTTCGTTGCGGAAGTATGCATAGGTGATACCTGCACCGACATACGGACGGAATTTTGCTTTAGCGTCGAAGAAATGGTATTGCGCCAACAAGGTCGCGGGTAGCGATTCCACCGTACCGATTTTGCCTACGCCTTGCAGCGAGCCAGCACCAATTTGATCGTGCTTATATGGCGTACCGATGAAGGTGCTAGCGGTGATGTTATCGGTGATGGCGTAGTTGATGATCAGCAAAGGTTGGGTATCTTTACCCACTTCATTTTTGACGCCAGGGATAGTAGGTGCAGTCAACGTGCCACTATCGACCTTAGGTGTCACTTGATTAACCCCCAGTGCCACCGACCAGGTACCAGCAGACTGTGCCGATGCAGCAGCGCTAGCGCTCAACGCGGCAGCGACCACCAGCAATTTAAAAGTGCTTGTCAAAGCGGTTTTCATATTCTCTCCAGATGATGAATTCAATTATGGGAAGGCGGCGCGTTCGCCTAGACTCACGCGCAGGACGCCAAACGTCTTACAGCCACCC
>JACPVY010000068.1 GCA_016197345.1 Burkholderiales bacterium | reverse complement strand
TCGCTCGGCCAACAATGCGAGTCCACGCTTTACACCACGCCCCGCCGCGCTGGCTAGCATAGAGCAACGCCTGCAACACAGTTTTGATCCAGCCCGCATTTTCAATCGCGGCGCGTGGTAAGCAACAAGCACAACGCACCACCATGCAAGGGACACCATGCAAACCAATTTGACAGCGCAGTTTCAAGCCAGCCTTGAAGGCCAAGAAGCCGAGCAAATTTTGCGCAGTTGCGTACACTGTGGCTTTTGCAATGCGACCTGTCCCACTTATCAATTGCTCGGGGATGAGTTGGATGGCCCGCGTGGTCGCATTTATCAAATCAAGCAAGTGCTAGAGGGTCAAGAAGTCACGCGTAGCACGCAATTGCATTTAGATCGCTGCCTCACTTGCCGCAATTGTGAAACAACCTGTCCCTCTGGCGTGGAATATAGTCGCTTGCTCGATATTGGCCGCAAGCTAGTGGAAGAGCGGGTACCACGTCCATTTGCCGAGCAATTGCAACGTAGCGTACTCGCCAATACCTTACCGCGGCGCTGGATTTTTACGCCAGCAGTGAAGGCTGGCCAATTGCTAAGGCCGTTATTGCCGCGCAATCTGCAGGCAAAACTCCCCGTTCGGAATACACCCAGCGCGTGGCCAAAACGCAGCCAAGCGCGCCAAATGCTGCTGCTAGAAGGTTGCGTACAACCTGCCTTGCTACCCAACGTCAATGCCGCTACCGCACGCGTGTTAGATGCGCTGGGCGTGCAGGTGTTGCGCGTGGCGAAGGCTGGCTGTTGTGGCGCGCTACGCCACCATCTCAACCAGCAAGAGGCGGCGCTAGACGATGCACGACGTAATATCGACGCTTGGTGGCCGCTGTTACAGCAAAACCAGCAAATCGAAGCCATTATTAGCAATGCCTCGGGGTGCGGTGTGATGTTAAAGGATTATGGCCATTTGCTACGGCACGATGCAGCCTATAGCGCAAAAGCCCAGCAAATTGCCAGCTTGGTGCGTGATTTGAGCGAGGTCTTGCCAGCATTCACACCGAAACTCAAAGCACTATTGCCGACCACGCCCACACTCAAACTCGCCTACCACCCACCTTGCACTTTGCAACACGGCCAGCAATTAAAGGGACAGGTAGAAACGCTGATGACAGCGCTAGGCTTTAGCCTCAAACATTGCGCTGACAGCCACCTTTGCTGTGGCTCGGCAGGGACGTATTCGATCTTGCAACCACAGCTAGCGACCCAGTTACGCGACAACAAGCTAAAAAACCTGCTGCCCGCCGAAGGAATTATCTCAGCCAATATTGGTTGCCAGATGCATTTGCAATCAGGGACAGAGGTGCCAGTGCGGCATTGGATTGAAGTGTTGGATGCGGCGCTGCATGGCGCTTAATGGCTGCGTTTTGCCGGAGGAGGAGGTTGGAGCAAGCCCTCACGCATTAGTGGCTGTCGCGAAAGTGAAAAACGTATGGCGGACTGCATGCAGTCCGCCATACGGCCCGTTAGCGAGACCTTCACAAAGGGCGAGGGTATGTCCTACCTTTCACGACGCCCTCACTAAAACGGGACAGATCAGCGTTCCACCGGGCGGCTCGAATCGCTACACCATTGGCTCCACGAACCGGGAAACAGCGCCGCGCCCGGCAAATTCGCCACTTCTAGCGCCAGCAAATTGTGGCATGCGGTGACACCTGAGCCGCATTGCATGATCGCATCTTCGCCTTTAGGCACGATGGCTAACCATTCTTGCTGCAATTGCTCGCTGCTTTTAAAACAGCCATCGGCTTGCAGATTATCTTTGAAGAAACGATTTTTTGCGCCGGGAATATGGCCGCCGACCGGGTCTATCGTTTCATTTTCACCGCGAAAACGATCTGGCGCGCGCGCATCGACCACCAAATGATTTTTGCTGTTTAAATTGGCCATCACGTCATAGACATCGACGGTGGAAACCAGCGGTGGGCGCGCGCCGATGTGGCCACGTGCGCGTGGTGCAAACTCTGTGGTAGTGCTGTGTCCCGCTGCTAGCCATGCAGGCAAACCGCCATCCAACACCGCTACCGCCGAATGCCCAACCCAACGCAGCATCCACCACAGGCGCGCGGCAAACATACCGCCGTGGGCGTCATAAGCGATCACTTGGGTATCGTCATTAATACCCCAGTCGCGCAGGGTGTCGATGAAAGTTGTGCGGACTGGTAAGGGATGGCGTCCGAGGAATTGACCATCGGAACCACGTTTTGGGCCAGATAAACGTTGATCCAAATGTGCAAATTGGGCGGTAGGCAAGTGACCGGCAGCAAAGGCATTGCTACCAGCTTCGGTATCCATCAAATCATGGCGGCAATCGAGAATGACCCAGTTCGGGTTATGAATTTGCGTAGCGAGTTCAGCAGCAGAAATGAGGGTGGTATGCATGGATGCAGTCCTAAAGTTCAGTGGCGATAGGGTCGGGCGAACGGTCTGATGGTGTCTTTTCCGCCGTTACTGTACCACGCATATTGTTGCGCGTATTGTAATATGTCGCAATGCTGCCACTGCCCAGAATGATGGCCATGCCGCACCACGCTTGCCAACCAAACTGATCATTCCACACCAGCATGCCCCAGATGCTGGAAAAAACGATGCCAGTGTATTGCAAATTGGCGCTAATCAAGGCATTGCCAAGACGATAGGCGCGCGTCATCGCCATCTGCGCGCTGGTGGCAAACACCTCAACCACCAGCAAAAAAGCCAGTCCTTTCCAACTGTGCTGATGAAAGGTTTGCGCTAAGCTCGGCGCCTCTAGCCAGCAACCCAACATGCCTGCCACCACATTTGACAGCGAAAAATAAAATACGACGCGATATTCTGGCTCGCCCAATTGGCCCAAACGCTTCACTTCCAAATACGCTAATGCGGCCAGCACGCTAGAGCCTAGCCCCATCAAACTGCCTAGCCATAATTCTGCATGAAAGGTCGGGCGCAATAGCATCACCACCCCAATCGAGCTGGCAAGAATGGCCGCCACTAAGCCCCAGGCAAAGCCGCTCTTACCGCGCCACCATGCGGCGAGAAAGAGGAACGTTGCCAGCCAAATCGGGGACATGTAATTCAGCGTCATGGCAGTCGCTAACGGCAATTTCGAGATCGCAACAAACCACAGCCAGAGCGAGACCACCCCCACCACGCCGCGCCACAAATGCGCCAGTGGTAAGCGTGTTGCTAGGGTATTACCTTGAATGCGGGACAGAGTGAAAAGCATCAGCACGCCGATCAGGCCGCGATACATGACGATTTCAGAGATGCTATAAGTGGAAGAAGCGAGTTTGACGGCCATCGCCATCACGGAAAATGCAAAACTAGCAAAGAGCATCCATAAGGATTGCATGTATGTCCCTTGTGACGACCTGATTGGGGACAGGTCGAGGTGAATTGCGCTGGCGGATGGTGTCGCCAGCGCGGAAAAACTAGCGCAGCCTTATAGCACTTGCTGCGCGCGATACCACTCATGGAAGTGCTGCATACCATCTTCCATCGGTGATTGATACGGCCCGACTTCATTCGTACCACGCTGCATTAAAATGCGCCGCCCCGCATCCATGCGCAGCGCGATTTCATCATCTTCGATACAGGTTTCCATATACGCGGCGCGCTCTGCCTCGACGAATTCGCGTTCAAACAAGACGATTTCTTCGGGATAGTAAAACTCAACCACGTT
>JACPVY010000067.1 GCA_016197345.1 Burkholderiales bacterium | reverse complement strand
GGCGGTACTCAAATCACCCAGTTTGACACCGGGTTTGTACGACGGTAGCACGCTACCAAATTCAGTCGAAGCGCGGCCCGCCACAAAATCCCCCACTAATTGGCCCGGTGCATCGTAATTACGGCCACCTAGCTCATAGGCGCGTGCTTCCCAAAAGCGTTGGAAATCAATCCCAGCCAGCGGCGAATCAGGATAGTCTTGTGGGCTAATGCCGACCACAATCGCGGCATTCGCATTGCGTTCATTGCGCGAATATTGGCTCATACCATTGGTGACGACACGGCCTTCTTCCGACGTCGCAGCGACCACTGTACCGCCGGGGCACATACAAAAGCTATACACCGAGCGCCCATTTTTGCAGTGATGCACGATTTTGTAATCGGCCGCACCCAAAATTTTATTGCCCGCGCTTGGGCCAAAGCGGCATTGATCGATCAGGGATTGCGGGTGTTCGATGCGAAAACCAATCGAAAAAGGCTTGGCTTCGATGAACACACCTTTATCGGCCAGCATGGCAAAGGTGTCACGCGCGCTATGGCCGGGCGCGAGTACGAGGTGGCGGCTAGCAATATGTTCGCCATTTTTTAGCGTTACGCCGGTGAATTGACGCTGGCCGTTTTCGTTTTCGACATGTAATTCGGTGACATGGTGTTCAAAGCGCACCTCACCGCCCAGCGCAATGATGTTGTCGCGCATTTCTTCCACCATTTTGACGAGGCGGAAGGTGCCGATATGCGGTTTGCTAACGTACAGGATTTCTTCCGGGGCGCCAGCTTTGACGAATTCTGTTAGCACTTTGCGGCCATAGTGCTTAGGGTCTTTGATTTGGCTATACAGCTTGCCATCAGAAAAGGTGCCAGCGCCGCCTTCGCCATATTGCACATTCGATTCGGGATTGAGCACCCGTTTGCGCCATAGGCCAAACGTATCTTTGGTGCGTTCGCGGACAGCCTTGCCGCGTTCTAGCACAATCGGTTTCAAGCCCATTTGCGCTAGCACTAGCGCAGCAAACAAGCCGCACGGCCCCATCCCTATCACGAGCGGGCGCTGCCAGCCCGGCGCAAGTTCGCTGGCATTGGCGACGAAATGGTAGCTGGTATCTGGTGTGGTGACGACGTGTGGATCGTGATGAAAGCGTGCGAGTAGCGCGGCCTCGTTGGCGACTTCGCAATCCACGGTGTAGATCAGCAAAATAGCGCTACGCTTTCTGGCATCATAACCGCGCCGAAAAACGGTGAAACTGTGTAAATCTTCCGCGGCGATGCCTAATTTGCGCACAATTGCGGCCGGCAGATCAGCTTCAAGGTGGTTCAGAGGGAGTTTGATTTCAGTCAGTCGTAGCATGGTGTTTTTCCGGGTAGAATGCGGCGCAATTCCATATTGCGCAGGCAGGGCGCTATTTTACCCGTTCGGACTTGTTCCTACCTGTTTTTCACGCGCTTGTAATGGATGGAAACCTCGAAAAATCTACTGCGCAGACGGCGCTTGAACTCGTCAACTGCGTTTTACTGGAGTAAATCGACGCATCAAGAATTCTGTTTTCTGTGCAAAATTTACTTTACTCGCTACCGATTATCGACGTCCACTCATGCTATCGCTCGCCCTGCGCCGCTTGGTTTTTAAAAAAATGCTCAAAATACATCCTAAGCAATTCGTTCACCCCAGTCTTTACCCCACTTTTGGAGTTTTACATGCAGCACAGCTCGTTCCAGATCCGCCTTGCCACCCCACTTGACGTCGATCTGATCGCCCCCTTATTTGATGCCTACCGCCAGTTTTACGAACAAGCCGCCGACTTAGAAGGCGCCCGCAGTTTCATTCTCGACCGCCTGACCCGCCAAGAATCGCATATTTTATTGGCCGAGCATGATGATCATGCGCTCGGTTTCATCCAACTTTACCCCAGCTTTTGCTCCATCCTCGCCGAGCCGATTTATCTGCTCTCCGACTTATTTGTCTTGCCAGTGCTACGCAAAAGCGGCGCCGGTCGTGCCTTGATGTTAGAAGCCGAGCAACTCGCCTTGGCAAACGGCAAAGCGCGCTTGGATCTCACCACCGCCAAAACCAATCTACAAGCGCAATCGTTGTACGAATCCCTAGGCTGGCAGCGCGATGAGGTGTATTACGCTTACACCCGTACGCCGGGGGCTGCATGTAATTTGGGGGATTGTGAGGTGGGGGAGTTTATTGACTAAAGGGACCCAAAAAAAATTACTGCACGGGCATCTCTTGAAATTGCGATGCCTCGCTTTACCCCAGTAAAACTGCGTTTCTCATTCCAATATTTGAGTCGCTCGCTATTTCTACCTTGAGATTTTTCATTCTGCACATATTGCATTTCGGAGCACAAGAAAATGAGGTGCACATGCGGACATGTGAAAAATCGGAATTGTTCAGCGTTTCCCTATTAAAAGCTGCGATTTTCAAACCGATATGCATCCCGCTTGGCAAAAAGTTTTTCGAGGTGCCCTCATGTTCGATAATTTCAAATTAATCATCACACCGCAACAAACCTGCGCAAATTTGTGCTTATTGAACGCGAGCGGCGAGGTGCTGGGGCAGCATCTGGCCAAGCTAGACCAGCTAACGCTAAGCGAACGTCATGCACTATTTGATCTGCATACCTATTTACACACTTATGTCGCGCCAGAGGAGCAGCTAGCGGCAATGGCAGAAATCGGCGTGTGCATTGCCATGCAAGTAATGGGCGAGCAGATTTTTGATTGTCTATGGCAGGATGACGGTATGCATAGCGTGCAGATATGCTTGCCGCCGCCACACGCAACCCCTCAATCGTCCCAAGCCAATGAGGAATTAGCGCAGCTGGCCGCATTTGCGCGTTTGCCGTGGGAACTGGCGCGCAAAAACCGCCTGTCCCCTAGCTTGGCTCAGCGCAATTTTCGTTTTTGCATAGAACATCAAGACCATCCGCAAAAAACGCGAGCCCTGTCTAAATCGTTGCCATTAGTCCCGCTGCAAGCAGGGGATGCACTACGTGTTTTGTTTATCTTTGCGCAAGCGCAAGATTCGCATATCATGGTGCTCAGTGCCTGCCATTCTGGAAATGTGCCAACGGCGCGATGGTGGCAATCTGGCGCGGGGCTGAAACATGAACGCGGCATACCAGCAGCGCCGCAAAAAGAAATCGAATTGCCTGCGAAGCATAGTTTGAGTGGTGTCGCCCACGCGCTGCTGCAAGCAGGTGTCCCCAATATTCTTGCCATGCGCTTTGCTGTGGGCGACGACTATGCACGCGAATTGGCTTTGGCAATGTATCAGCAGTATTTTTTGGGGGCAGAACAACTGAATTTAGCGTTGGCGTTATGTGTGGCACGTCAATCCTTGCTTGTGCCCAACTGGCAGGATAAGTTTAGCGTTTGTGATCATGCAACTGCGGTATTGTTTAGTCAAACACAAAGCAATTTGCCACTATCAAGCGTTAATGCAAGCACTAAGGGCGGCAAAAATCGCTTACGGCCATCTACAGTATTCGATGCCAACAGCTATTTTGTCGGTCGTGTGCAAGCGCTTGCTGCATTAGCCGCAGCATGTAGCCAAAGCAGCACGGCTGGTGGGCGTCGCAAAAATAATGCGAGCGTGCTGCAAATCATTGGCTTGGGCGGCATGGGCAAGACCACACTAGCAGCGGAGGCGCTCGATTTATGGCAAAGCCAATTTGATTGGGTCGTGGAGTTTCATGGTAAAACCGATCACTTGAGCGTTGAATTTGTGCTCGCTGAAATCCATTGGCGCTTGCAAAATCAACTCGGGGTTTATCACGCTCATGTGCAAGCCTTCTCAGCGGATGCTATTTATCGACCAGCCACCCCACAATTTCAAGGCCGTAGCCGATTGCAACGCCTAATGCAAAATCTGCTACGTGCCCTTCGGGATGAAGCTTTTTTATTGATCTTTGATAATTTGGAAAGTGTGCTGGAAGACGAGCCAACGCGAACACTGCCAGTTCAGCAAACGGAGCAGCCAGTTTGGCACTGTCGTGATACGCAATTCGATTCGCTCTTGCAAACGATAACAAAGGGTTTGCTTGGATCACGTTCGCGCTTGCTCGTTACTACTCGCAAGCCATTAGCGGCATTGCAGCGCTATTGTCAGCAAATCGTGCTTGGGCCGCTGCCATTGGCCGAAGCAAAAATATTTTTACGGCAATTTCCCGTCTTGATGAGTGTATCCAGCGCTGCGCCGGAGCACCTAGATTCGGCAGAGAATGCCCACATCATCGCGCAAATCCTTGCGGCTAGTCGCGGTCATCCGCTTTTGCTGGATCGCCTAGCGCGCATGGCGAACATGCCAGATCAACAGCATGCGTTAGCCCGACTATTGCAGCAATTACAAAGACCGCTTGGTGAACGCAATTTCGCGGGCTTGCCAGAATCGCTGAGCGCACTGCACATAGCGCAAGGCGAGCAAGTTCGGCAGTTACGCTACTTGGAAAATGCGTTGATCGAATCGCTCGATCAATTGATTGTGCAGCAAACTCAAGCCACCTGCTATCTGTTGTGGCTAATTGCGCTAGCCAATGACGCTATT
>JACPVY010000066.1 GCA_016197345.1 Burkholderiales bacterium | reverse complement strand
CGTATTTCAGCAATGTCTATACTAGGGTGTCACGCAACAGCAATGCGATTGTGTCACTCTTTTCGGATGACGGCTTTGTCATCGTGCGCTCTCCGTTTGAGCTGCGTTTTTTGGATATGAACATTAGCAAATCGCCAGTGCTAGCCAATCTGCGCAAACAACATGAAGAAGGTTCATTTGAAGATGCCAGCTTTCTGGATGACAAAAATCCCTCCCCAAAGCTCTACACCTATCGCAAAATTAATGGTTTTCCCGTCACCACCGTGTTTGCCCGCGATTTTGAGCGCATCTTAGCGCCGTGGCATAAGCGTAGCGTTGATCGCCTCTTATTTTCCGGCGCGACCATCATTTTCATCATGATCTTGACGTATTTCCTGTTGGTGCATATCCGTCGCCTGCATCGTTCGGAATCGACGCTACGTGATAGCCAAGCTAAATTTGTTAACTTGTTCCAGCGCTCGCCGGTGCCGCTCGCCTTGATGAGTTTGAAGGATGATCAATTTCTGGAAGTGAATGATGCCTTACTCGCACAATCGGGTTTTGAGCGCAATGAAGTGATCGGCCACACGGCGCAATATCTGCATTCCTGGAGCGATCCGAACGAGCATCAACGCTTCACCGAGCTATTACTCAAGAAGCAAGTGATTGACCGCTTTGAAGCCCATTTACAGCACAAAAACGGCGAAATCCATATTTGCCAAATTTCCGCCCGCCTACTCCATTCGGGCGACACGCTAGACGATGCTGACGCCGCCCTTCCTAACGACACGACGATGGTGTTGTTTTCGCCGATAGACATCACCCGCCAACGCGAAATCGAAGATCAGATCCGCGAACTAAACCAAGAATTGGAAGAACGCGTCAGCCAGCGCACGAATAATTTGATCAACGCCAATGAAGAATTGGAAGATGCCTTGCTCTCGCTACAAAGCATGCAAAGCGAATTGCTGAGGGCAGAAAAAATGGCCGCGCTCGGTTCGCTGGTAGCGGGTGTGGCGCATGAATTGAACACGCCAATTGGCAATAGCGTAACCGTCGCCACCACTTTGCAATTGAGCTCGATTGAGATTTTGGAGGAAGTGCGCACGGGACAGGCGCGCCGCTCAAGTTTGGACAAGCATTTAGAAGCCTGCGTCAAAGGTGCCGAGATTTTGATGCGTAATTTGCAGCGCGCGGCTGAGCTAGTCAGTAGTTTTAAACAGGTCGCGGTGGATCAGACCAGCAGCCAGCAACGTGAATTTGATCTTAAGCAAGCGCTAGAAGATGTGGTCGTGACGCTAGAGCCATTGTATAAAAAAACCCAATACAAGCTACACCTCGATCTGGCTGAAAATATCCAGATGAATAGCTTTCCCGGCCCCTTAGGCCAAATCATTACCAACTTCATTACCAATGCAATTGCGCACGCCTTTGAAGGGCGCGAAGCAGGCAATATGTGGTTGAGTACTCATTTGCAAGATGAAGATCACGTCGAAATCATTTTCCGCGATGATGGTGTTGGCATTGCCAAACCTGATCAAGAACGCGTATTTGATCCATTTTTCACGACCAAATTAGGACAAGGTGGCTCTGGCTTGGGCATGCACATTGTCTATAACCTAGTCAACGGTGTGCTCGGTGGCAAAATTTCGCTCAAAAGCAATGCCGAGCAAGGCACCACGATTACGATGGAAATCCCGCGCCATGCGGCGCAATATGCCGATGATTTCCTACCGTGAGTACGGCATAGACAGCACCGGATCCGACTCCAACCATTATTTGCTCAAACCGCAATATCGCAGGCAGACACATGAGACTCAATGACATCAGTATTCGGGTAAGGCTCGCTGCGGGCTATTTCATTTTGGTGCTACTCATGCTGGGCATCATTGCGCTATCGGTGCGCGAGATGCATAAAATCGAAACCCAAAGCGAACGCGTGTTGACGCTAGACTGGAGTGCGACGAAAAGCATCCATCAAATTGATGCCAGCGCGCTAGAAGCGGCGCGCCGGGTGCAAGAATTATTGCTACTAAAAGACCGCAAAGCACGTGCCACGACCTACTATGAATCTTTTATTGAAGTAGCGGATTTAGTCGAAGCCGACGATAGTGAAGATGCGTTGAAAATCATGCGCGAAAAAACCGTGCCGCGTCTTGAGCATTTATTGGGACAGATCAAAGCGCTCGTTCAATTGCAAGAACAGCAGGTGATGCAAGGCGCGCAAACGGCACGCGAAGAAATGACCTTCATGCGCCGCGCAATGTTGGCGCTTGGCATATTTTCAGTGTTATTTGGCCTCACGTTTGCGGTTTGGACAACGCGCTCCATCACCCAGCCGCTATCGCGCGCAGTCGCGCTCGCACGACGCGTAGCGCGCGGCGATTTAAGCTATGTCGCCGAAAGCCAAGCGCGCGATGAAACTGGGCAACTGTTGCGCGCCTTGCATGACATGACGCAAAGCCTGGCCGAACGGCAAAAACTGCAACATGCGGTCGAAGTAGCGGAAGTGGCAACACGTTTGAAATCCGATTTTCTCGCCAATATGTCGCATGAAATCCGCACGCCGATGAATGGCATTATCGGCATGACCCATCTAGCGCTCCAAACCGAGCTCAATCCGAAACAGCGCAATTACCTCGAAAAAGTCGATGGCGCGGCGAAAAACCTACTCGGCATCATCAACGATATTCTCGATTTTTCTAAAATCGAAGCTGGCAAAATGACCTTTGAACAAGTCGATTTTGTGCTTGACGATGTGTTAGAACAATTGACCGATTTATCGGTGATGAAAGCGCAGGACAAGGGCTTGGAATTATTGTTTGATATTGCACCCGATGTGCCGCCGGGCTTGATCGGCGATCCACTCCGCTTGAATCCAGTCTTGCTCAATCTCACTAGCAATGCGATCAAATTTACCGATAACGGTGAGGTGGTCATTTCCATCAAACGCCTGCCGGCCCCGGCCGAGAGTGACGACAATCAAGCCCAAGTGTGGCTGCAATTTGCTGTGCGCGATACCGGAGTTGGGCTCAGTGCAGAACAACAGCAAAAACTCTTCACTGCTTTTACTCAAGCCGACACTTCCACTACCCGCAAATATGGCGGTACTGGCCTCGGCTTGACGATCAGCCGGCGGCTGGTCGAAATGATGAATGGCGAAATGCATTTAGAGAGCGCACCGGGTCAAGGCAGCGTTTTTTCTTTTACGGCACGCTTTGGTTTGCAAACCAATCAGCGCAAGATAGACCCCAAATTGCAAGAGATGCGCGGTTTACGCATTTTGGTGGTCGATGACAATGCCAGCGCACGCGAAATTTTCACCACAATGCTGAGCGCGCTCAAATTTGAAGTGCAGGCGGTCGCCAATGGTGAGCAAGCCTTGCATGTGTTGCGTGAGGCCAATAGCAACAACCAGCCGTTTGGTTTGATCTTAATGGATTGGCATATGCCGGGCATGGATGGTCTGCAAGCGATTGAACACATCCGTGCCGATGCCTCGCTCGAAGCGACACCTGCTTTCATTATGATCACGGCCTATAACCGTGAAGAATTATCGGAGCAAGCGCGTCGCCTGCATATCGAAGGTGTGTTGACGAAACCGGTCAGCCCGTCAACCTTACTCGATGCAATTTTGGCGGCTTTTGGCAAAGAAGTGGTCTATCGGCCACGCAAAGAAGAGCGGCTAGCTGAAGCGCGCGCGGCGGCGCTAGCGGTGCGTGGCGCTTATTTGCTGCTGGTGGATGATAATGAAGTCAATCAAGAAGTCGGGCTAGAGGTATTGCGCGAAATCGGCGTCAAGCTCGATATTGCGAATAATGGCGAAGAAGCGATAGCAAAAATCATCGCCAATGACTACGACGGCGTGTTAATGGATTGCCAAATGCCCGTGATGGATGGCTATGAGGCGACACGCCGTCTGCGCAAAATGGCCCGCACCAAAGATTTGATCATCATCGCCATGACCGCTAACGCCCTAGTTGGCGACAAAGAAAAGTGCTTAGATGCTGGCATGAATGATTTTGTGGCGAAACCGATCGATGTTGATCAACTGTATTGCACGCTAGCGCGCTGGATTAAACCCAAGCATGACCTTGCCAGCATGTTTGCCTCTGGTAGTAGCGAGATCAGCACCAGCGCAGCGCCTAGCGTGAGCCAAGATGCACCTAGCGTTGCAGCGAACACCGCAACACCGACGACGCCACCTAGCTTGCCCAACATCGCCAACCTCGATCTGAATGCGGCGCTAGCGCGGGTCGGTGGCAACTTGCCGCTGTTGATCAAGCTCTTGCAAAAATTTGCCCATAGTCAAGCCGATTGGGTCACGCGTTTAAGCGTCGCCCTAGCGGAACGCGATCTGGAATTAGCGCAGCGCGAAGCCCACACCATGAAAGGATTGGCTGGCAATATCGGTGCGGTGCAGTTACAGCAAGCGGTAGCACGCTTGGAAATGCAAATCAAAGACCAAAATCTGGATCAAATGGCCCCTAATTCCACGTCAGGGAGCGATTTATTTGCGATTGCCGATCTGATGCGCGCCCTCATCGCCGACATTCATCGCGCCTTGCCCGCTACCGCCCAAGCGGAGACGGCGACCGTTACAAAGGAGAGCGCGCAACATGACAAATTATTACAACAGACCCAAGCGAAAATTCAAGAAATGCTCATCCTCTTGAAGGATAATGATTCGCTCGCTGTAAAGCGCTTACCTGAGCTCATGCACTACTTGCGGCAATTAGACATGGCAGCCATAGCGAGTGACTTAGAAAAATCGCTCAATGATTATGATTTTGATGAGGCTTTATTGCTGGTCGAAACGCTGCAAGCGCGGCTCATCACACCAGCGGCTTAGCACAACGCAAGCCCGTACATTCGATCCGCACCGAGGTCTTGAAACACCGATAAGGAATAGCGATGACTGCGAACCCAGCTGACAAACCGACGATTTTGGTGGTCGATGACATCCCCGAAAACATCGACTTATTGCGTGAAGTATTGGAAGGCAACTACCGTACAAAAATCGCGATCAACGGCGAAAAAGCACTCAAAATCGCCTTTTCTGATACCAAAATCGACTTAATTTTGCTCGACATTATGATGCCTGGCATGAGTGGCTATGAAGTTTGCATGCAACTCAAAGCCAACCCAGCAACGCGCGACATCCCTATCATTTTCATCACCGCCATGAGTGAGGTTGATGATGAGCGCAAAGGCTTAGAGATGGGTGCGGTCGATTACATCACCAAGCCGATCAGCCCGCCGATTGTGCAAGCGCGCATCAAAACCCAGCTCGCCGCGAAGCGCGTACAAGACTTTTTACGCGATCAAAACAAGTTTCTCGAACATGAAATTGAAAAGCGCACCCGTGAAGTGATGGCCTTGCAAGATGTGACGATACACACCATGGCCTCACTCGCCGAGACGCGCGATAGCGATACTGGCAACCATATTCGCCGCACTTCGAATTACGTCAAAGTACTGGCGGAAAAACTGCGCTTTCACCCGCGCTTTGGCTACTTTCTCGACGACAAAACCATCGAACTGCTGTTTAAATCGGCGCCATTGCACGATATCGGCAAAGTGGGGATACCGGATCGTATCTTGCTAAAACCCGGCAAATTTGAGCCACATGAATTTGAAATCATGAAAACCCATACCACGCTAGGGCGCGATGCGATTATGGCGGCGGAGCGGGATTTGGGAATAGAGGTGGATTTTTTGAAGTTTGCGAAGGAAATCGCGTATAGCCATCAAGAAAAATGGGATGGGAGCGGTTATCCGCTAGGTTTGAAAGGTGATGATATTCCGATTTCAGCACGCTTGATGGCGGTTGCCGACGTATATGATGCGCTGATTAGTCGCCGTGTGTATAAAGAGGGAATGACGCATAGCCAAGCGGTCGATATCATCAGCAAAGGCCGAGGCCAACATTTCGACCCCGATATCGTCGATGCGTTTTTAGGTCTGCAAACGGAATTCCAGCAAATTGCAATGAAATATGCCGATAGCGATCACGATATGGAGAGAAAGCGCTCGCAATTATCGGTGCTACTCGACAACAATAAGCCAGCAGGCAGCTAACCTGCTGTGGTGACCGATGCTAGTCGCTAGCCAGTTTAGGCGGCCAGCATCGTTGTGGAATCGGTTTCATCGCCAGCGGCGAGGCGCTGCCTGGTGCGCGCCGCGGCCGACCGCGCCGGGTTGCGCGGCAGCGTGCCGTAGCCAGACGGCGATGCGCTTCCTGAAGATCGGCTACCACGACTTTCAGGGCGCGGCGCTCGGACTAGACAGCACCT
>JACPVY010000065.1 GCA_016197345.1 Burkholderiales bacterium | reverse complement strand
GAATTCATCGTCAATCAAGACGGTAGCTTCTACTTCATGGAAATGAATACCCGTTTGCAAGTCGAGCATCCTGTCACTGAAATGATTACCGGGCAGGATTTGGTCGAGTGGCAATTGCGTGTCGCTGCTGGCGAACATCTGCCTTTGTCGCAAAGCGAATTGCAATTGCATGGCCACGCGATTGAAGCGCGGGTCTATGCCGAAAATCCAGAAAAAGGCTTTTTGCCTGCAATTGGGACACTACACCACATGCGCATGCCGCAAGCCGTCAATTTTGAGCTAGGCGTGACCGCAGGCAAGCCGGCTTCAGTGCGGATCGACGCTGGTGTGCGTGAAGGCGATACGATTTCGCCATTTTATGATCCGATGATCGCGAAACTGATCGTTTGGGGCGAAGATAGAAAAACTGCGTTAGCGCGCATGAGCCAAGCTTTAGCGCAATATCAAATCGTTGGCTTAGCCAGCAATATCGGCTTTTTGCAGCGCGTGGTGAAAAGCACGGCGTTTGCCAATGCTGATTTGGATACGGGTTTGATTGAACGCAATCAAGCAGAGCTCTTCCCACCTTTGCAGGCGTGCCCGGTTGCGGCGATTGCGCTCGCGGCGGTGTCGCTGGTGTTGGATGAACGCAAAGGCGTGTCGTCCAGCGACCCGTGGAGCCAACCCGGCGGTTGGCGCTTGAATAGCCGCTTACAACGCCAGCTCGAATTTAGTGATGAATATAGCGAAACCCAAGGTCTAGCGTATCAGGCGAAGCTGACCTATTGTGGTGAGGTATGGGAATTGAGTGTTGCCGGCGTCACGGTTGCGGTGGAATTGGCCGATCAATATGGCCCGAATCTGTATCTGAAAGTGGGCGAACGCACGGTACATGGTAGCGTGGTGCGAGTGGCGGACAATTTCCACGTCTTCTTCGAAGGCAAGCAAATCCAATTGCAATTTAACGACCCGATGCAACATGCCGACGAAGGTGAGGGCGATGGCGGTCGCTTAACGGCACCAATGCCGGGTAAAGTGGTGGCGGTGTTGGCGCAAGCTGGGCAAGAAGTCAAAAAGGGCGAGCCGCTTTTGATCATGGAAGCGATGAAGATGGAGCACACCATCGCTGCGCCGCATGATGGCATCGTCGAAGAGGTGTTGTATAACGTCGGTGATCAAGTGGCCGATGGTGTGCCTTTGTTAGCGTTTCAGGTGGCCAGCTAAAAATCCCCCCGGAATTGCAGCAAATTAGCCGGAATTTAGCTGTGGCAACACTCACCGTTCGTTAAAATACATGAGCTATTTGGGAGGACGAGACTCCCAAGAGTTCATGCTCGAATCGGAAAGGAAATCAGATGCGCATACTTTTTTATAGTCCTGATAGTGAGGCCGAAATCTGGACCAAGGGTTTTGCTGAAATCATGCCAGAAGCCCATTTGCATTTCTGGAAAGAGGGCGAAACGCTAGAAAATTCCGAGCCAGCGGATTATGCGATTGTGTGGCGGCCACCGATTTCCATGCTACAGGGACGTACCGATGTCCGCGCAATTTTCAATCTTGGCGCTGGGGTTGACGCCTTGTTGAAGTATGGCGACTCGCTGCCGCCCGCACCGATTGTGCGTTTGGATGACGCCGGCATGGGCGTACAAATGGCGGAATTCGTCACCCACACCGTGCTACGCCATTACCGTCGCTTTGATGATTACGAAGAACAAGCGCGCAATAGCCAATGGCAGGTGCTGAAGCCCTACGACAAAGCCAATTTCGCGGTCGGTATTCTGGGTTTAGGCGTGCTCGGTCGGCGCATTGCACAAGCATTGCAGCATTTTGATTTTCCAGTGCGTGGCTGGAGCCACACCATGAAAGATGTGCCCGGCGTTAGTTGTTTTGCGGGTAAAGAAGGCTTGGATGAGTTTTTGTCTGGCACGCGGGTGTTGGTCTGTGTATTACCGCTGACCTCGGAAACTAGCAATATGCTATGCCGCGCGAATTTCTCTAAATTGCCAGAAGGCGCTTATTTGATCAACGTCGCCCGTGGTGCGCATTTGGCCGAACCAGATTTGCTAGCGATGATTAAATCGGGACATATCGCAGGCGCAACGCTAGATGTGTTCCGCAACGAGCCCCTGCCTAAGCAACATCCATTTTGGCAAGAGCCACGCATCACCATCACGCCGCATATCGCGGCCTTGACGCTATACAACGAAAGCATACGCCAGATCGCAGGCAAAATTGCGGCGCTAGAGCGCGGCGAGCCGATTGCTGGCGTGGTCGATAGGGAAAGAGGTTACTAATGAATGCAAGCGCGTTAAATTTACCCACGCAGGTCAAGCTAGTCGAAGTCGGCCCGCGTGATGGTTTGCAAAACGAAAAAGAAATCATCCCGGTCGAAGTCAAAGTCGAGCTGGTGAATCGCTTAAGTGCGGCAGGTTTTGCGAACATCGAAGCGGCTTCGTTTGTTTCGCCAAAATGGGTGCCGCAAATGGCGACCAGTAGCGAGGTCATGGCAGCAATTACGCGCCGTGCTGGCACGATGTATTCCGCGCTGACGCCAAATATGAAGGGTTTGGAAGGTGCGCTAGCGGCAAAGGCAGATGAAGTGGTGATCTTTGGCTCGGCTTCTGAAGCGTTTTCGCAAAAGAATATCAATTGCTCGATTGCCGAATCGATCGCGCGCTTTGTCGAAGTAGCTAAGGCCGCAAAAGCCAACAACTTGCGCTTGCGCGGTAGCATTAGTTGCACTATGGGTTGCCCCTATCAAGGTGAAGTCAGCCTAGATGCGGTAGCCGATGTGGTGGCGCGTATGCGCGATTTGGGTGTGGATGAAATCGACATCGCCGATACCATAGGCGTTGGCACGCCACGCCATGTGCAAGCGGTGATGCAGCGCGTGGCGCAAGAATTCCCGATCACGCAAGTGGCTGGGCATTTTCACGATACTTACGGCCAAGCGCTAGCGAATATCTACGCTAGCTTGGAAGTCGGCGTGGCGATTTTCCATTCGTCGGTAGCGGGTTTGGGTGGTTGCCCTTACGCGAAAGGCGCAACGGGTAATGTGGCGACTGAGGATGTGCTGTATATGCTCAATGGGCTAGGGATAGCGACCGGCGTGGATTTAGCACAGGTGGTTGATGCGGGTGCGTATATTGGCGACCACTTATTCAGTGGTCGCCGTTTTTCGAGGCCCCTTTACTTGATGCTATCTAAGCAAAGAAGCGGATTACGCTGCTTCTGCTGGTGCTTCAACTGCTACTGGAGCGGCTTCTGCTTTGACTGCTTTTGCTTTCGGTGCTGCTTTAGCTTTTGGCGCTGCCTTAGGCGCTGCTTTTTTTGCAGCTGCTTTAGGAGCAACTTCTGCTTTCGCTTCAGCTTTTGGAGCAGCTTTCTTGACGATGACTTTTTTCGCTGGTTTTTTAGCAGCTGGAGCAGCGATTGCTGGTTCCAATTTTTCTGCCAAAGTCGTCAATTTGACGGACAATTGTTCTGCGCCTTTAGCCAAGGTCAACAGATTTTTGTGTGCAATTTTGGAAACGGTGACGGTGCTGTCTTGCTGAGCTTTTTGGAAAGAAGCTTGTGCCGATTCCCAGATTTTTTCAGCCGATGCGCGCATCGCTTCGACGTATTGCAAATCGTTCAGTTTGTTCAGTGCTTGCGCTGCGTAGGTCATGATGGACTCCCAAAGGTAAAATCGTTACGTAAAAATGAATCGGCACTGCCGATGTCTGATTCAATGGACGCAGTGTAACGATAAAAACTAGAGGGGGAAATCAAATGCCCGCAGTATTTCTAGAGGTGCAAATCTAATTACCAGAGCGAATTTGCATAGTTGGCGCTGGCTTGCGCCGGAGTGGGGCAGAGTCTGACAAAATCGCACATAAGCCGTGCATGGGCGCACAGCTTATGTGCAGCAAAGAATAAAAAATCAATCGAACAATTTCAAACCCGGCTGCAATTTTTCTTGCAGAAAAGCCCCATTCGCAAGCAGGCTATTCACATCGGCTGACAGCAGATTTTCTTCTAGCGTGATGACATGTTCATTTAACAGCAGCAATTGCTCTTCCAACACATCACGCGCCGTTTTGCCATTGCTGAGTTTATTCATATTGGCATACGCCGCCGGCAAACGCAGATAGGTTTCTATCGCATCCGGCAGAAGACGTGTCACCGTTTGCTTGAGCATGGCGCGGCTAGGGGCTTCTATCGAACCCTGTTCTTCCATTTCTTTCAAACGCGGCATTAAGGCATCGACGCGATTAAGTAT
>JACPVY010000253.1 GCA_016197345.1 Burkholderiales bacterium | reverse complement strand
GTATTTAAAGCGGTGGTTTCGATGTCCGAACCACGGGTCGCGCGCGCCGAGTTGACGTCAACAGAAACGAGCGCTTCGGTGTGGTCAATCACAATTGCGCCGCCGGATGGCAGCGGCACGGTGCGCGAATACGCGGTTTCGATTTGGTGTTCGATTTGGAAGCGTGAGAACAGTGGCACGTCATCGCTATAGCGTTTCACGCGCGAGACCATGTCTGGCATCACATGGCTCATGAACTGGTGCGCTTGTTCGTAGATTTCGTCGGTGTCGATCAAAATCTCGCCAATGTCTGGCTGGTAGTAATCGCGGATAGCGCGGATTACGAGGGAAGATTCTTGGTAAATCAAAAAGGCACCGCTAGCAGATTTGCCAGCGCCTTCAATTGCGCGCCAAAGTTGCATCAGGTAATTCAAATCCCATTGCAATTCTTCAACATTGCGACCAATGCCTGCGGTGCGGGCGATGACTGACATGCCAGTGGGCAAATCGAGTTTATCCATCGTTTCGCGTAATTCTTGGCGTTCTTCGCCTTCCACCCGGCGCGAAACACCGCCGCCACGTGGGTTGTTTGGCATCAAGACCAAATAGCGGCCTGCCAGCGAGATGAAAGAAGTCAAGGCCGCGCCCTTATTGCCGCGCTCTTCTTTTTCCACCTGCACCATGATTTCTTGGCCTTCACGCAGCGCATCCTTGATGGAGGCATTGCGGACGTCGATTCCTTCGCGGAAATAGCTGCGGGCCACTTCTTTGAAAGGCAAAAAGCCATGACGTTCTTCACCGTAGCTGACAAAACAAGCTTCTAGCGAAGGTTCGATGCGGGTAATCACACCTTTGTAGATATTCGATTTACGCTGTTCCCGCCCAGCGCTCTCGATGTCGATGTCGATTAAGCGTTGACCATCGACGATGGCGACGCGCAATTCTTCTTGCTGCGTCGCGTTGAATAACATTCTTTTCATAGTTCACTCCATGGCATATGCCATTAATTAGCCCACTTGCCGCGCCGCAAGGCGTAGCCAGTGTTGGGATGCATGTGCTGAAGGAGTGTTCAGAATGTTTGTTTGGAAGAAAGGTAATCTAGCGTTTGCAAAGTTTGCAAAGTGTGCAGCATAACGAAATGCAATGGCTCACACGGCGAGTAGTTTGGCACGGTGCAAATATGACGCTACTTACAAGCACTTGGCTTTTCGCGCGCAGGTCGCGCATGCACAAGTGTGGCTGGCTGCGAATGCAGGCAACAACAACGGCACCAAGCGGCGAAAAGCGCCGCGGGCGTTGTTATGCGTTTTCCAACCATGCACCGCGCTACACATGCGTTTGCACATACAGCAATTATCGCGCAGCTACAGCCTAGTTAGAGTGGCGAGCCAGCGCGGGTACATAGTGTCAGACAAGATGCGGTGCGCGGGCCATAACAGGCGGGCGTAAGGCAAGTTGCTGACAAATTTGCAAGTAGTAATCACATCTACCAGCAAGTAATTTTTAGCTTCATGACGATAAACTTCGCGGCTCGCGCCAAGCGGGCACTTGCCAGAATAGGATGGCGCGCCGCGCGCTGCCCGCCCATCATCTGCGATCCCTCGCTGCAAGACGCTACGCACATTGGTGCGACGGGCATCCATGCAGTGGGCGGTGCCGACAGTGGGCTTGTGGCATTCACAACGACGCTTACCTAGCAGTGCTCGGCAGCAATAAATCAAACTACTGCCCGTTGCATCCTTGCTTGGTCTGCCGATTGATACTAGCCTGCTCTGTTCGCATTGCGTCTGGAGTAGGCTGATCATTCAACATCGCGAAAAGCCACTTACTTTATCGTTACTGCGCTACAACTTCTTACTTGCTAGACTTATCTTGTCGAATGATGACGCATAATTTACGCCTCATTCTGATTAGTTCCGTACAACAAACTTCGCCATGCATAGTCGCAAGGTGCAAGCTACCTGACAGCCAAAGGGGCATAGGGCAGGAAACCGTACACTTCGTTATTTTGAGATAAACAATGCGAAGGAGTAGCAGAGAGGCGAGGTGTACCTCGCTGCAATAACAAAGCTCAGCAAAATGAGCTAACTTTGCTACTGTGCCACCCTAGATTGAGTTATCCCTAACGTGCAATTCAAATTCAGCGATTCCTACCTTCACATTCCACACCAAACCAAGCACCAACCAATCCTAGGCAATGTCCAGCCATTGCACTTGGCAGATATCAACCATGGTGGCGACGTTTCTGCGCTTCTGGCACAGTCCGCGTTGACAACCATTTTCGACATCTTTGCCTGAGTTTGCTGCAGCGTGACATCAGCAACGCATAAATTTCTACGCTGGTATTACATTTCTTAGTCAATCAAACATCTTGAAGCGACCACTTCTTGCACGTTTGCGCGGTTGATGAGTTTGAATGCATGGCAAAAAGCCAAATTCTCATCCGAAATCACTCGCGCAGCGATGCGGCACATACTTTTTTCCACTGAATTTGCAAATTGCCGGGTCAGTGGCCCGCCCCCTGTGTAGAATGCTCTTTTTATTCTTACACCAGCGCAGGCTTTGTAACCTGCGCGAAACAATTATATATTCAAATGAAGGACTTAGAGAGAAATAATGGGAAGAAGCAGCAAATGTTGATGCAAAACAGCGCATCCAGCCCCTCATCGCAAGTCCAAAGCCAAGCCCAGCTCGTGACGATAGAGGAAGAAGACGCAGGGCAGCGCATCGATAACTATTTATTGCGTATCTGTAAAGGTGTTCCAAAAAGCCACATTTACCGCATTTTGCGTTCTGGCGAAGTGCGCGTCAACAAAGGGCGGATAGATCAAACCTATCGTTTGCAAGCGGGGGATATCGTGCGGGTACCGCCGATACGCATCGCACAAGGCAATCAAAGCACCGTACCTGCCGCCGAATTCAAGATTTTGCTCGAAGATAGCCATATGCTAGTCATCGATAAGCCTGCTGGCGTGGCAGTGCATGGCGGTTCGGGTGTTTCCTTTGGCGTAATCGAACAATTACGGGCTTCGCGGCCTGACGCCAAGTTCCTCGAATTAGTGCATCGTTTGGATCGCGAAACCTCGGGTATTTTATTGCTAGCGAAAAAACGCTCGGCCTTGACCAATTTGCATGAACAAATCCGTGATGGCTTGCTCGATAAGCGCTATCTGACTTTGGTGGCTGGTGATTGGAAAAATCAACGCCAACACATCAAATTACCGCTGCACAAATATACGACTGGCGATGGCGAGCGTCGGGTGCGGGTGCAAGAAGGCGGCATGGCGTCGCACACTGTATTTCGCCTCCTGCGAAAATATGGTGAAGAATTTGCCTTGCTCGAAGCCGAGTTGAAAACCGGAAGAACGCACCAGATTCGGGTACATTTATCGGCGAGTGGCTTTGCCATTGCGGGGGATGATAAATACGGCGATTTTGCATTGAATCGCAATTTACAAAAGGCAACCGACAAACGCGGTGCCTTGAAGCGGATGTTTTTGCATGCGTGGCAAATCACCTTCACCCATCCCGATAGCGGCAAACCCGTGACATTACAAGCGCCACTAGCGGCCGAATGCGAACAATTCTTAAAAAGCCTAGGGCCGGGTGTGGCGTCAAAAGAGAGTTAATTAATACGCTAAACAATGTACATCAAGCGTAGTGGCAATACGAACAGGAGCGGCTGGCAAGTCCAGTGTGAAATATGGCAAAAAAGCAATTTGATTTTATTGTATTTGATTGGGACGGCACCTTGATGGATAGCACCGCTGCCATCGTGTTAAGCATTCAAGCAGCGGCGCGTGATTTGGGGCTGCCCGTGCCTGATAAAAAGCAGGCTGCCTTTGTCATCGGTCTAGGTTTGATGGAAGCGATGCAAACCGTGATGCCCGGCCTTGCTCCCGCGCAATACCAGCGCATGGTCGAACGCTATCGCTACCATTATTTGTCGCGCGGTGAAGATACGACCTTATTTGATGGCGTGCGGCCAATGTTGGAAGATTTACTTGGCCAAGGCTATTTTTTAGCGGTGGCGACTGGTAAAAGCAGGGTGGGCCTGAATCGCGCTTTGGCGCAGTCTGGGTTGACTTCGCTATTTCATGCAACGCGTTGCGCCGACGAAACTTTCTCAAAACCCCATCCAGCCATGTTGTTAGAACTTTGCCGTGAACTCGGGCAAGACAAAGGGCGTACGGTGATGATAGGCGACACCACCCACGATTTGCAGATGGCTAACAATGCTGGCGCGGCGGCGGTAGCGGTGCAATATGGTGCGCATCCACCCAAAATGTTGACTGATTTAAACCCGTTGTATTGCGCTGAAACCGTGCCACAATTGCATGATTGGCTCAATGGCAACGCCTAACAAACTGATCCCCCTTTTTTCGAGCGATACGCATGACAGTAGAAACTTTAATTTGCCGCGCTGACGCAGTAGTAGAAGCAGGTAAAGGCATACGATTTGCCGTTTGTGCTGGAGGTGAGGATGCGATTGGCTTTGTGGTGCGGCACCAAGGCAAGCTCTATGCTTATTTGAATCGTTGCGCCCATGTGCCGATTGAGCTGGATTGGGAGCAAGGTGATTTTTTTGAATCGAGCAAGCTCTACATCATGTGTTCCACCCATGGCGCAATCTACACCCCAAGCAATGGTCAATGCGTGGGCGGCCCTTGCCGTGGCGGGCGCTTACGTCAGATTAGCATCATCGAAAAAGACGAGCAGGTGTATTGGCTAGCCGACCAATATTTCACCCCGCGCAAACCGAGCGCAGTACCGCCCACACCGACGCCAACTCAGGCAAAAAATAACCCGCTTACTGAAAATTGAACATGAGTGACGATAGCAATCCACATCCAAGTCCGGCAGCATCTGCCAGCCCAAGCGAGCAAGAAAAGACCGCGCGTTGGGAGCGTGAAACCCTAGAAAAATTGGTTTTCGCCAATTTAAGCGAACAGCGCGCTAAGCGTCGCTGGAGTATTTTTTTCCGCTCTTGTTTTTTGATTTTATTTCTCTTTGTCGTCTTCAGAATGTATGACTGGGAAGGTGGCGAGTTTCAAGAAGGCGGGAGGCACACCGCGACTATTAGCATCGATGGCTTGATTGAATCAGACGGCGCGGGGGCGGCTGCGATTGTCTTGCCAGCATTAAATCGTGCTTTTTCCGATGACAATGCCGCTGGCATTATCTTGCGCATCAATAGCCCTGGTGGTAGCCCGGTGCAGGCAGGCATTATTAGCGATGAAATTCGGCGCTTGAAAAAATTGCATCCGAAAAAGAAACTCTATGTGGTGGTTGATGAAATGTGCGCTTCGGCGGGGTATTACGTTGCCGTCACTGCTGACCGCATTTATGTTGATAAAGCGAGCGTTGTCGGCTCAATTGGGGTGCTAATGGATAGTTTTGGCTTTACTGGCATCATGGAGAAAGTAGGCGTTGAGCGTCGCATGGTAACGGCAGGTGAGCACAAAGGCATACTCGATCCCTATAGCCCGATGTCGGCGAAAGACAAAGCGTTTGCGCAAAACATGGTCAACGAAATCCACCAGCAATTTATTGAAGCGGTTAGACAAGGACGCGGCAAACGCTTGCATGAAACTCCAGACATGTTTTCGGGCTTGTTTTGGAGTGGCAACAAAGCGATTGAATTGGGCTTGGCGGATGGCTTAGGTACCGTCGAAAGCGTGGCCCGCGATGTTTTCAAAGCAGAAGATTTGATCGACTACACTCAGCATGAAGATTTCTCTGATCGCCTGTTAAAGCGTTTCGGCGCTGCCTTTGGCGCTTCAATGAATAAAAATATGCGCGCAGAGAGTCGCTTGCGTTTGCATTGATCGACGTTGTGCTTGCCCGCGTTCCAACGATGCGGGCAAGCTAGCGCTTTTCCCTTACCCAAGCCAGCAAAGTGTCACTCATTGCATAGATTTCTGTAAGGCAAATTAAATAGTCACTTATAGGCTATTAATGTTGCATTGCATCCTGTCACCTCTACAAAGTTAAGCTATTGAATTTAAACAATTTTGGATTTTGCAGACGGAAAAAATAGCGCGAAAACCAAGGCAATTAGACGATGTCTCTGACGGTATTGAAAAAGATCGCGCCAATTTTTTTGTGCAAATTATGACAAATTCCTTGCTTAATTCGAATTATGGCCTATATTTACCACATAGCAGTTGTGTGATGAAGGAGGGCAAATTCCTAGATAACTTCATTCTCAAGGTAGTTCAATTATCTTCATTCAGTAAAACCCACGACCCATTGAATTGGGAAAAACGTATGGACAATTATTCCATGCAGTCCTTGAAAGAGCTTCTAAATACGGATTTGTGATAGCCCCGCTTCGTAGTAATTATATTTCTTGTTGAAATTAACGTTCTCTATTATGGTTGAACAGATATTTGGGGCTTTTTATATCACGCGGTGTTTTTTTACTAGCGCTTTTGAGAGAACGGAAAACGGCGATCCCGAGGTCGCCGTTTTTTTATTGTCTTTTGAAAAGATGTTATAAATAAATTGGGCGAAATTTTGCAATACTATTTTTCTGTCTTATTTCTCTCGCCTTGTTTCTATTTTATTGCTGAAAAGTATTTTTAACATCGTGCGCTTTCTTATTTGAACGATGAAAAAATCTTCGCAATCGATACCAAATTGCAAAAAGAAATTTCGAAAAACTGTAGCAAGCGATGTAGTGGAGTGCGGAATGTGGCTTTATGAGCGGAAAGCGAGGCTGAGGCAATTGGTTCGTCGGGGCTCCATCAATAGCCAGACAAAAATCGCTGTACGGTCAGCGAAATCGCTAGGGCGGCAATAGCCCTCGTGTTCATTTTGCAGAATCGCGTGATTGATTGTGCCGCCTACAATTACAGTGGCTATCAAGACCGCATGCATTATCAATTTTGCAAAAACGAATTCCTGTTTGACGGCCCTGATATCCCAAGCGATACTAAGTGATTCGGTAAGCGATACGCTCAGCGATGAGTTTGACGCCACCACCATCCTTTAAAAACTTCATACCGCTCAACGACAAATATGACCAATCCAGTTGAACACCCTGCTGGCAGCGCCAAGCCTGCCCCTCGCAAAATTTTATTGTTGAGTGTTTCCGCTGGCGCTGGCCATATGCGTGCGGCGGAAGCGATTCGTGCCTATGGTGCCGAACCTAGCTTCGATGTGCAAGCCACGCATTTGGATGCCATGAATTACGTGACGGCTGGCTTTCGAAAGCTCTACACCGATTTCTACATCAAATTAGTCAACAAATCGCCCACGCTATGGGGCTATCTGTATCACGCTAGCGATAATGCTGAACCAGATAGCACGATGGAAAAAATGCGGCGTGGCCTAGAACGGTTAAATGCGCGCGATTTGCTGAAAGAAATCACCGCCTTCCAGCCCGATGCCATCATTTGCACCCACTTTTTACCCGCTGAAATGCTCTCGCGCCAATTGCGCAAAGAGCGCCTAGCGTGCCCGGTGTGGGTGCAGGTGACAGATTTTGATTTGCATCGAATGTGGTTGCATGAACATATGGCGGGATATTTTGCGGCGAATGACGAGGTTGCTTTCCGTATGCGCGCAGGCGGCATCGCCGCCGATAAAATTCATGTCACTGGCATTCCCATCATGCCTAGTTTTGCTGCCAAATTAGACCGCCAGCAATGCGCGCAGGAATATGGTTTGCATCCAGAGCGCACCACGATTTTGCTAATGGGCGGTGGCGCTGGGCTTGGCAGCCTAGAAACCATCGCCGCGCGCCTATTACCGCTACAAGATGATTTGCAGTTAATCGTGATGGCGGGCAAAAACGCTAAAAGCCTGGCCGCGCTGCAAGAGCTAGCGCAACGCTATCCGGGCCGCTTATTGCCGCAAGGCTTCACCGATAAAGTTGAGCGCTTAATGGCTTGCGCCGACCTCGCCATCACCAAGCCCGGTGGTTTGACCTCGTCTGAATGCCTAGCGATGGGCTTGCCTTTGATCGTCAATTCCCCTATCCCCGGGCAGGAGGAGCGCAACGCCGACTATTTGCTGGAGCAAGGTGTGGCGCTCAAAGCCTTTGATGATGTGACGCTAGAATATCGCGTCCGCTATTTGCTGCAACATCCAGCCAAATTGCAAGACATGCGCGACAAAGCGCGTGCGCTAGGGCGAGCCGAAGCAGGGCGACGGGTGTTGGAAATCGTGACAGAACAATGGACGCGGCCGGCGCAAAGCACCTCGCTGCCCAGCTAGATCTTGCCGTTGCGTTTCACCGAATAACAAACTGAGCCGTAGCGTTAGCGTCGTTCTTATCCCTTTTTTAGAATATAGAAATCATGCGTCAAATGATGAAATGTGTCCCTTATTTGTGTGCAATCTTGCTATTTAGCATGTCCCCAATCGTGGGGGCGCAAGATGAGGCTAGCGCTCAAGCGGCAGCCTCGATCAGCAGTGCCACCGCATCGCGCAATGCCGCTTGGGCTGAACCTATCGCCGCAGAGCAAAATCTATTTCGTGTCACCCCCAGTTTTTTTCGTAGTGCGCGCTTACTGCCGCAAGATGTCACACTCTTGCAAAAGCTAGGGATTAAAACCGTGGTTAGCCTGCGTGCCTTTCATTCAGATGAAAGCGTGCTAAAAAACACAGCGATTAAGATGATACGTGTCCCCATT
>JACPVY010000075.1 GCA_016197345.1 Burkholderiales bacterium | reverse complement strand
CTATCCATGCTTGGTACTGTTAGGTTTTGCAAAGAGTTGTTGGTGACCAAGTTACAAGAACGAGCGCTCGATTGATGGTGAGCAATACTTCTTGCAACTTCCGTAAGGCGGTGCAGCTTCGTGCTAAATCGACTTAGGAGTAGGCGCTTTGTGCTGGAGTTAAGCTCGATAGCGCAAAGCTGGTTCAATCGGCAGTTACATTGTTGACAAGCAAACCGCATGCGGCCTCCTTGCCAAGTTTTGTATCGGTCTAACCAATAAATGCATTTGAAATCTATGTTAAAGCCAGTGGAATCCCTTGCCCCAGTTGCTTCAACCCGGGAACGTCGCTCTCAACAGTTGTTAAAATTGATCGACCAGTTTTATCAAGGCAGCATGACGACACACGATGTCGGCCAGTTGCTGAACTGCAAAACCGCCTGCGCCGAGAAATATTTGCAGCAACTGCGCGACGAAGAAGTGATCATTCTCGATCATTACTCCGGTGCCAGCATGACCTCATCCGGCAAACCCGCCTACCGCATCTCAGCCGATAGCGAGAAAATTCGCAAATTCCAAGAAATGATTGTGCAGCCGAAAAAGCATCGCACCTCGCGTGAGAAGCTAGTGTCGCTGCAGGCGCAAGGTTCTAGCTTGCATGTGACGATAGGCGCGGCTGGTCAACGCATTTATATGCTGGCCGATGAAACACATCACGCGGTTCGCCCTCATTGCGAACCCATCCGCCGCGATCCACTCGTGGCCGCCTTATTTGGTGCGGTCGCGGAAGTCGCCACCCCAGCGTAAATCAAAGTCCACTTACAGCCCACCTGCTCGCGCCACTATAGGCGCGCTCGCATGTGGGCTGTTTGCATTTGTGCGGAATTAACGCCCGAAATTTGATCGCTAGCAGTGAGATCATTCTGCTAATTGAGCGCTTTGCACGGCCATTTTTGCAGTTGGTCGCATACTCATCGTGCTTGACGCGATGGCAGATTACACTAGGCCCATTCCCACTTGCCTGATGGACTCGATATGCTGACCTTCATTTTATGGCTGATTTTATTTGTTTTGTGCTGGCCGCTTGCCCTGCTCGCCATCGTGTTGTACCCAATTGTATGGCTATTGTTATTGCCGCTGCGCTTGATTGGCATTACCGTCAGCGCTGTATTTGATTTACTGGTGGCCATCATCACCCTACCCGCCCGCATTTTGCGCGGCAAATTATAAACACCTTCCTAGCCCATCCCTTTCGCGGTGCCAGCGTGTCGGCGCGCCAGCGGCACAGGCTGGCACGTAGCTATTTACAATACTTTACCGTTGCCACACACAGGCTATAAACTAGGACATTACAGTAGCATCATGCATCGACAAGATGTAGAAAGCGGGAACGAAGTAAGATCCATGTCCCGCAAATCGTCCGACCTAGTGCTTGACGCGCGCTGTGCGCAAACCCGAAAGGATTTTTGTATGAACTACTTTAATCAAAATCAAATGATGACAAACCTGCGTGAAAAAGCGAGCCGCTTTGTGATGATAGGCGCGGTCGCAACCAGTGTCGGCTTACTGTCCCTCACCGGTATCAGCTACGCTGACGATGGCATGAATCCAGCCGGCCATAGCGGCCATATGATGGCCATGCATGATCCAGCGAATATGGAAAAGCACTTGGATCGCATGTTGGATCATTTGGTGCCAGATTTATCCCCCGCGCAAAAAACTAGCATCAAAGCCATCGCCACCGCCGCTGCGACCGATATGAAAGCCTTCCACGAACAACGTAAGGCTTTGCACTTGGCGCAGATCACTATCCTGAGTGCTGCAACCGTTGATCGCACTGCCTTGGAACAAAATCGCACGGAAGAAATGCGTCTTACCGAGCAAATGACGAAACGCAAAAACTTGGCCCTCGCCGATACGGCTGATGTGTTAACCGCCGCACAACGCGCTAAAGCTGGCGAAACCTTGAAAGCGCGTTTGGATCGCAAAATCCAACCGGGCACGATGAAATCGCCGTTTAGCCATTAATGAGTCATTGATTGTTTTTCTGATTTACCGGTGCCCACCTGATTGGTGACTTCCTTCCCCCGGGTAAGTTATCGATTCAGATTGGGCACCATCACGATTGCAAACGCTATGAGCACCCAGCACATTTTGATGATAGAAGACGACCAACGCTTAGCCAGCATGGTTGCGACCTATCTTGCACAACACGGTATCAGCGTGGTGCATGCCGAAAACGGTCAGCAAGGGATGGCAAAATTGTTAGCGCCAGACCATGGTTTTTCGCTGGTGTTGCTCG
>JACPVY010000074.1 GCA_016197345.1 Burkholderiales bacterium | reverse complement strand
GGATGGAACGTGCGCTAGCGATTGCACGACGCAATCATTGGCCGGGATCGATAGGGGCGACGCTGGCCCGCACCGCCGCCTGCATGCGCAAGCTAGGACGCCTCGACGCCGCACACGAGATGCTGAGCGAAGCACTGCAAGTCATGCAGCCATTACAAGGTTCACGCAATCACACTTCGGCCGTGTTGTGGATGGCGGATCTGCAAATCGAACTGGAAGAATACGAGAACGCCTTAACCAACTATCGCGCCCTGCAAGAATTAGCGCAGCGTCAAGGTCAGCGCGATATGCAGATTTATGCGCGCCAGGGCTTGGTCAATGCGCTCTCGAAATTGCAGCAAGTGCTGCCAGCCCTAGAAATCGCCCAAGAAGCCTTGCGGATGGGCGAGCAGCAAAACAATATTTTGTCGCAAGTCACCAGCCTGCAATTACTGGCCTCGCTCTACGATAAACACGGCGCGCAAGTCGCCCTCCCGATGCCAGTAGAGTTGCAAGCCGCAGCCGAGAACCCGCAAACGCCGCAGTTGTATTACCTTGAGCGCGCCTATCGCCTTGCCGAGACGATAGAAGGCAATAGCATCTCCAGTATTTTGCTCAACGACATTGCGCACGCCTATGCCAAGGCAGGCAATTTTGCGGCCGCGTATGCGTTTTCGCAAAAAACGATTGCCTCGCATAGCAAGCTGCATCACACCGCCATTACCAATCGCGCCACCGCAATTGAAATGCAACATAAAGCCGAGCGCGCACGGCTGGAATCCGAGCATTTACGGCAATTAGCCCAAGAGCAAGCGCAACGCGCGCAATTGCTGCAAGACGCTAATGCCACCCGGGGCGTGGACGCGATCGACGGGCCGCTGCGGGTCGAGGGCCTGGCGCTGCAGCACCACCCCGATATGGCCTTGATGCTATGCGATAGCGAAGGGCAAAGCATGACCTCGATTTTCCGGCAAGAAGGCGAGCGCCTGTTGCCAACGCTACAAATTTCTATCGACGATCATCACTCGTATTCCGCGCAATGTGTGCGCGAACGGCGTGAAATCGAAATGATGAAGGCGCGCGGCGAATACAACCCGGCGCAAACCAGTGATGCTAGCCCTACCCTCAGTGCCTTGTTTGGGCCACTCATCATCGGCCAGCGCATTTTAGGGGTGATTACGATTCAATCGGAACAAGAATATGTCTATGGCGAACGAGAACGCTTGATTTTTCGCAGTCTGTGCGCGTATGGCGCGATCGCGCTGGCCAACGCCCATGCTTATCAGCAATTGCAAGAAGCACAACAGCAACTGGTTGCCCAAGAAAAATTAGCCGCGCTAGGCAGCTTGGTCGCCGGCGTCGCACATGAACTCAATACCCCGCTTGGCAATAGCTTGGTGGCAATCACGGGTATGCAAGATCAATTGCAACAGTTAGCACAACAATTGCAAGATCAAAGCTTGCGCATCAGTGATTTGCAAAATTTCATTCTCGACGGACAAGAATTGGCGACGCTAGCGATGCGCAATATGCGGGCGGCAGCGAATTTGGTCAGCAATTTCAAACAAATCGCCACCAATCGCCATCAACAAGAATTGCACGACTTTAATTTATTGCATGTCACACAAGATATTTGCGCCACCATGGCCGGCCAAATGCAAGGCGCGGGTCATCGCGTAGAGATAGACATCCCGGAAAACATCATGCTCTATAGCTTTCCTAGCGCATATAGCCAAGTTCTGACTGGGCTATTGAATAATGCCTTAACCCATGCTTTTTTTGAACGTGAGCATGGGCGCATCACCATTAGTGCCAAGCTACACAAAACACAACGCGTCCAGATTTGCGTCACCGACAATGGCCAAGGCATCGCCGAAGAACACCTCAAATTGATCTTTGATCCCTTTTTCACCACCCGCCTCGGACAGGGTGGCAACGGGCTAGGTTTGTCGATTTGCTATAACATCGTCACTTCTCTGCTGCGTGGGCAAATTCAAGTGTTCAGTACAGTCGGGAACGGCACCATGTTTACGCTAGATTTGCCACTGCGCGCCGATACTTAGCGCAGCGTCAACGGCGTAATACGTCACGGCGACGAAGCAGGCACGCCATGTGCGATTCAGCACCGCGCGCAAACAACGCTAAAAAACAACAGAAAACCAGCAAAAACAACAGCACTCGAAACAAGACGGAAACCATCAAATGGAATTTTTTGCACATGACGAAGTCGTTGCGCGCCTCGAGCGCCGCGCCAATGGCGACTCGCAAGATGTAGCAAATATGGTTGCCTTAGCGTGGCAATTGCGCCAACGCAATTGCACGCAAGCCTTGGTGTGGGCGCAACAAGCGGAATTATTACTCGTCAACGGCAGTTATTCGCACCACATCGCCACGCTCTACGCGCTGCGCATTGCCTTGGTCAGAGCGGAAGTCATGTGGTTGAAAGGCAATATTGACGAAGCCGGGCAAATCGCCAAACAAGTCTTGTTGCAACCCGCCCATCCGCACGTCAATGACCACGATATTTTGCAGTGCCTGCAAGCAGATGCCCATTGGCTGCTTGGCTCGCTGCACAATGAGCGCGGCCAACTCGACGCCCGCGATTCGCATTGGCAAACCATGCGCCAATTATTGCTACAAGCCAGCGCCCCCGAAAAAGTGACAGACCGTCTAGGCTTTATCGACGCCATGATTGCCAGCACTGTCTCGTTTCGCTCCACCCTCGATGCCGAGGTGTTAGCACAACGCTACTTGAATAGCGATTTAAGTAAAATCGCCCTCGCCACCCGCGCCGCGATTGATGATTTTCTCGGCCTGCAAGTGCGAATGGGCAATGATCTTGGCCGTGCCGCCATGTATTGGATCAATGCGTTTGACGCCTATAGCAAAACAGGGCAATTACGCCGCGCCATCCATACCGCGAATAACATCGGCAACTGGTTTAATAAACTCAATGATCCTGATACGGCATTGAAATGGACCACGCTGGCGCTGAATCTGGCCCGCCCGACTGGCTGGCCACAACCGATTGCGTCGTGCTTAATTCCGAGTGCAAATGCGATGCGGCAAATGGGCAAACTCGATGCGGCGATGGCTTTGCTGCAAGAGGCGCTAGAAATATTGGTGAATTTGCGCGGCTCGCGCAGCTATGCAATTTCACTCTGGTCGCTAGGCGACATGGCACTGGCGCGAGATGATTACAAGACTGCGCTAGACGCCTTTATTCGTTTGCAAGAATGCGCCGACCAACTCGAACAAGGTGATTTTCAAACCAATGCGCGGCGCGGACAAGCACAAGCGCTGACGCTACTAGGACGCTATGACGAAGCAATCGTGGTGGCCGAACAAGCGCTCGCGATGGCCGCCACGCAAAACGATGTGCAGGGCCGGATTGCCACCCTTTCCATCATCGCCAAAATTCATGCGAAGCACAGCCTACCGCCACCACCCGCGATGCAAGGTGACAGCGCACCGCTGCACTTTTTGCACCAAGCCTATGCGCTAGCGAATGAAATCGAAGGCTATACCATCCCCGGCGATTTACTCGATGCGATTGCGGCGGCACATGCTGAGGCAGGTGATTTCCGCGCGGCGTATGAATATTCGCTGCGCGCAAATAGCGCCCGCGAAAAAACCAATAGCGTCGCCGCCACCAATCGCGCCAACGCGCTGCAAGTACAACATCAAGCCGAACAAGCACGCGCCGAGAGCGAGCATTTGCGTGAGTTGGCGCAAGAGCAAGCGCAGCGTGCGCAAGTGCTGCAAAACACCAGCTCCACCTTGGCTCACCTCGGCGCAATTGGCCAAGAAATCACCGCGCAGCTCGACCCAGAAGCAGTCTGCAATACAATTAAGCGCCATGTGCAAAGTTTGCTCGAAGTGAGTTACTTTGCCATTTATTTACTCGATGCAGATGGCGAACATCTCACCTCCATC
>JACPVY010000336.1 GCA_016197345.1 Burkholderiales bacterium | reverse complement strand
ATTCAATTCCTGCATTTTAATTCTCCTAGTGTTTTTGATTGCTTTGATTATGGATTTAATTTTTTGTTGCTGCATTAATTGCGTCCATGTGTGAATATTAAAGCTTTAAGAAAAACGCGTCAATTATATTGACTGGTGGAAATGTAACGACTTATTTGTAATGTGCAATATATTTTGATACAACCGTGTATTTCTTCTATATTTCTAAATGAAGAAAAATCGTGGTTCTTCCTATGAGCGCGGACTATTTTGGATGATGTTTTTGGTTGTAGGAAGATACAATTTCCCGCAGATGTGGGCGCGCACAAGGGAAATTGTCATACTTTTCGGTGGATTAGTAACAACTTAGGTGGGGGGAAGCCAGATTGCATTGCGACTGCGCAGGGGAATTGATGGCTTTGGCCTCGGGCGCGGCAAGTCTTTGGGGTAAATTGCCTTTGTATCGCAAGATTTTCAGAACAATGCGTGAGAATGACGGAAAATCTTGCGGATAAATCTCTGCTGTTGAGTAACGATGACTGCGATGGTCGCTTACTCCAAATGTGCCCCCATCTTGCGCGTTTTTTTCGAGCTGCCTTGCGCCTCGTGCGCATCTTCGCTCTGTTGCACATTCAAATTCTTCGCCAGTCCAATTGCCAAAATATCGACGAGAATCAATTGCAGCAGCCGCACCACCATAGGAATGTAGTGCAATTCGCCTTCTTCATGATCTAAATGTAGGCAAACGTCGGCGATTTTCGCTAGGGGCGAGCCGTGCGGGCAGATCGCTAATAGCTTGGCGCCATTGGTTTTGGCGGCGCGTGCGCTGGTGAGCAATTCTTCCAGTTGGCCAGAGCGTGAAATGGCGAGGCCGACATCGCCGCGCTGTAGCAAACGGGCGCTCATTAATTGATTTTGGATGTCGGGGAAATAGCTGGTGCGTATGCCTAAGTGGAGTAACTTTTGCAAGGCATCTTCTGCGACCAAACGCGCGGAACCGACACACAAAATCTCGACATATTTCGCTTTTTGCAGTAACTCAATTGCGGCATTGAGGGATTTTGCGCTAATGGATTCGCGTAGCGCCATCGCCGCATGGGCGCTATTGGCGAGCACTTTATCGCTCACTTCTGCGGTGCTGTCGGTGAATTTGATTTGGGAATGGGCAATCGCGATGGTGCCGGTCAAACCTGCCGCCAATTTCAGTTTAAATTCGGCTAAGCCCTGCAAATTCAAGGAGCGGCAAAAGCGCATCACTGTGGGCTGGCTCACCCCCGCTTGACGAGCGATTTCGACAATCGGCGAAGATAGTACGGCGCGTGGGTCTTTGAGCACCCAATCGGCGACCTTGCATTCGGAGGGGCTCATGCGCTGGCGTGCTTGCTCCACGGCTTCCAAAATCGGCGTATTGCCCGCTTTAGCGCCCAATTTTTCGGCCAAAATTGCGGAAATACCCAAAAATACCGGATTTTCGCCGACGATCAAGAAGGTTGGGATTTGCTTTAGATAATCGCTAAAGCGCCCCTTATCTTCAAAACGTTGCCGAAATAAGGATAAATCGAAGCGTTCGCCAAAGCGCGGTGCGATACCGCCACCAATATAAATTCCGCCTAGCGCGCCGAGCGTGAGGGCGACATTACTCGCTACCGTGCCCAGCATGGCGCAAAAGGTATCGAGCACGGCACCGCAGAGGGTGCAGTTTTCGCGTAGCGCTCTGTGGGTGATGTCGGCCGCGGAAAGCGGGCGCACTTGCGTCATGCCCGCTTGTTCGGCGAGTGCCATATACATCAATTCCATCCCTTGGCCCGAGAGGAGACGCTCGGTGGAGACATGGCTATAGCGTTTCAAGGCATAGCCAAGGATGGCCATTTCGCGGCTATCGCGCGGTGAAAAAGTGGCGTGGCCGCCTTCGCTACCGAGTGCAATCCACCTGTCTTCGGTTGGGATCATGCCTGAAACGCCTAGACCAGTACCAGCACCAATCAAGCCGATCACGCTATCTTGCCGCGCAATGCCACCACCAATTTGGCGTTTTGCATTGTGCGGCAAATGGGGGAGAGCCATTGCTAAGGCGGTAAAATCATTTAACACCAGTAGCGTATGCAAACCCATTTGTTGGCGTAGCGCTTCAATCGAAAACGCCCAATCATGGTTGGTCATGCGCACGGCATCGCCATCAATTGGATTGGCCATCGCGATGGCGGCATGGCGTACTTGTTTGCTGCCTAGTGCGATGCTGCTGGGTAATTCAAGATAATCCCGCATCGCGTCAAGCAGGGTGGGAAAGGTGCGGCACTGAACGACCGATAAACCTGCCGTCACTCCCGGCCCGAGTTCCATGATGAAGCGGGCATTGGTGCCGCCAATATCGGCCAGCAGTCGCGGGCCATCGGGATAATGAGCAGAAGGGCTGTGGGATGTAGTGGCGGTTGACATGACTAGGCATTCCGAAATGGGGTACGCCTATTTTATGCGAAATTGCTTTATTTTGGTATTTTTAATACCTAATATTGATATGCATTTGGTAGTAAAAATACGTGGGCGGCAGGAAGTCGCCGCCCAGTTATCTTACCATTCGTGCAAGTCGCTGCTGACGCAATCTAGCACTGCATCGGTTTCGCTATTGATGAAAAAGTGATCGCCATCAAACCATTGCACGCGGCAAATATTGCTGGTTTCTTTCGCCCAGCCATCGGCTTGCTCGGGCGTGGTGCGATCATCTTTTTTACCCACCAGCACGGTCAGTGGCATGTTTAAGATCGGGGCTGGGAAATATTGATAATTTTCGACCATCGCGAAATCGGCGCGCATCATCGGCAACATCATCGCCATCAATTCTTTGTGCTGTAGCACCTCTGGCGGTGTGCCATTGAATTTGGCGAGCGCATTGAGCAATTCATCGTCGCTCATTTTATGCAAGCCTTCCGATGGACGGCGATGTTGTGGTGCTGCGGTGCCGGAGACGAATAAGGCTTGTGGCGTTGGCAGGTCGTGCAATTGGCAATAGCGTGCCAATTCAAAAGCGATTAACGCGCCCATGCTGTGGCCGAAAAAGGCAAACGGCAGGTGGCTTTGATGCGCGATGATGGGGGCGAGTGCCTTCACTAGCGTGGGCAAATCGGAATACGGCGTTTCCGCCATGCGCTGACCTCGGCCCGGCAATTGCACCGCGCAGACTTCGATTGCAGGGCTGAGCTTGCTTTGCCATTGGCGATAATTGACAGCGCTACCGCCAGCATGCGGGAAACAGTAAAGGCGGAAGCGGCGCGGGCCACCAGCTTGGCGTACCAGCCACGGGGTCGAATACAGGGTCATGACTCTCCAGAAATTACGCGGTGCAAGGAAGGAAGGTTGCGGCCCGCATTATATTGATTTGTAGCAATCAGTCAAGGTAGGAAGGTTCGAATTTCCCAGCGACATCCACGCGCAACGCTAGTACGCAGCCAGACCACGGGTATTGCGCTAATTCGCTCGCGCTACGACCATGGCTAGCGCTGGTGATGTAGAGCGTGCGCAGATCGTCACCGCCAAAGGCGAGCATGGTTGGGCAGCGTACCGGCAGGGCGATGTCACGCAAAATTTCACCGCTAGGGGAGAGGCATAAAATCCGCCCGCCTTCAAACATCGCACACCAATAATTGCCATCGACATCGAGCGCCGCGCCATCAGGCCGACCGCCGTAATTATTTTGCTTATCGCTAGAAAAAGTTTTCAGCACGCTCATCTGAGCGACATCCACTGTACCTGCTTCGAAATCGAGTGGAAAGCGTCGTATCGTATGCGAGGTGGTGTCGGCATGGTAAAGCAGGCTATGGTCATCGCTAAAGACGAGGCCGTTAGCGACCGTCATCCCGCCCGACCATACGGTGCGCACTTTGCCGCGTTCTAGGCATAGCATTTCGCCTAGTTGCTGGTCGCGCGGTTCGTACATGGTGCCGACCCAAAAGCGCCCCTTAGCGTCGCATTTACCATCGTTGCAGCGCACGCGGCTGGTGTCATACGGCACGCTAGCGATTTCGGTAATCGCGCCGCTAGTGGTATCGAGATGGACAAAGCCAGTGCGTAGCGCCACGATCAAGCCACCGCGTGCCGCTAGCGCAATACAAGCGGCATCGCTAGACATCAGCCAACTGCTATGCGCACCGCTTGCGGCATGCCAGCGGTGTACGGTCTTAGCCGGGATATCGACCCAATACAATGCGCCTTCTTGCGGTTGCCACAGCGGGCTTTCACCAGTTTGCATAGCGTCGGGCAAGATGCGGCTGATCTCGTAGTGCTGGGTGGACATGGGATTCCTTTAGGAAAGGGCGTTTGTTCAACTGGATATTCTTTAATCGAATACTGGAGTTTCCACGCCCAAAATCTTGTGCAGTTTTGGTGAGGTCGTGGTGTATTGCATGTGGATTTTTTTGTCTGGGAAAATATATGGTGCTGCGCCGAATGCTGCTAACGCTGCCTCATGGAAACCAGACAAAATCAGCTTTTTCTTGCCGGGATAGGTGTTGATATCGCCGACCGCGAAAATGCCAGGCACATTGGTTTCAAATTTTTCGGTATTGACCACTTTCAATTGCTTGCGCTCGATATCCAGACCCCATTCAGCGATAGGGCCGAGTTTTGGCGAGAGACCGAAGAACACCAGCAGCACGTCTAGCGGTACGCGGCGGGTGACGCCGTCTTGACCAGTGACTTTGATTTCGGTCAAGCGATCATCGCGGCTTTCAAAACCGGTGACTTGGCCGATGATCAATTGCATTTCGTATTCATCGCACAAGGCTTTCATTTTCGCCACCGATGCTGGCGCGGCGCGGAAATCTTCGCGGCGATGGAGTAAGACCACCGATTCTGCTTTGCCGACAAAGTTCAGCACCCAGTCCAGCGCGGAATCACCACCACCGCAGATCACCAGATTTTTGCCGTGGAAGTTTTCTGGTTCGCGCACGCGGTAAAACAATTGGCTGCCTTCGAATTGTTCGATGCCATCGACTTTGATGGTGCGCGGTTGGAAAGAACCAACGCCAGCAGCGATGAAAATGGTTTTGGTGATGAAGCGCGTACCTGCTGAGGTTTCCAAATTGAAGCGGCCATCATCGCGTTTTTCTACCAGCGTGACTTCTTGGCCAAGGT
>JACPVY010000073.1 GCA_016197345.1 Burkholderiales bacterium | reverse complement strand
TTAATTGAAACGCCAAGCACGCGAAATCATCGCCGCTGAAGCGCAACGCGCTGGCGTGCCTTTCGTTGATCAACGTTGGTTGGGCGGCATGCTGACCAACTTCAAAACGATCAAAACCTCGATCAATCGCTTGAAAGCGATGGAAATTGCACAAGAAGACGGCACTTTGGAAAAAATGTCGAAAAAAGAAGCGTTGATGTTCCAACGTGAATTGATCAAGCTGCAAAAATCCATCGGCGGTATCAAAGATATGGGCGGCATCCCTGACGCAATCTTCGTGGTGGACGTTGGCTACCATAAAGGCGCGATCACCGAAGCAGCTAAACTCGGTATCCCAGTAATCGGCGTGGTCGATACTAACCACAGCCCTGATGGCGTGACCTATGTCATCCCAGGTAACGATGACTCCTCGAAAGCGATCCAGTTGTACGCTAAAGGCGTGGCAGATGCGATCCTCGAAGGCCGCGCAAATGCGACCAACGATGTAATCGAAGTCATCAAAGCAAATGCTGACGAATATGCGGAAGAAACGACTGAAGACGCTTAATTAGCTCTTTGCTGTCGCCACAAAAGGGGGAGCATAGCTTTCCCCTTTTTTTTAGTTTCAAGTTTGATGCCATTGACGGCATCTCAGGATAATCAACTTAGGAGAGAACATGGCCGCAATTACAGCAGCGATGGTAGGTGAGTTGCGCAGCAAGACCGACGCACCAATGATGGAATGCAAAAAAGCGTTGACCGAAGCCGAAGGCGATATGGCACGTGCAGAAGAAATTTTGCGTGGCAAATTGGGTCCGAAAGCCGGTACAAATGCTGACCGTATCACCGCTGAAGGCGTGGTAGCAGCGCATATCGTTGGTGGTGTTGGTGCAATGGTAGAAGTTAACTGCGAAACTGACTTCGTGACCAAAAACGATGACTTCATCGCTATGGCAAACACCATCGCTAAATTGGTGGCAGAACACAATCCAGCAGACGTAGCTGCTTTGTCGGCATTGTCGACTGGCGAACAAACCGTGGAAGAACTGCGTACCGCCTTGATCGGCCGTATCGGTGAAAACATGTCTATCCGTCGTTTCGTGCGTTTCGAAACCACGGCTAAATTGGCTTCCTACTTGCACGGCACCCGTATCGGCGTGTTGGTTGACTTTGACGGCGCTGATGAACAAGTCGGTAAAGACGTGGCAATGCACGTTGCTGCAATGAAACCAGTTGCATTGTCGGAAGGCGATGTGCCTGCTGATTTGATCGCTAAAGAGCGTTCGGTAGCGAGCTTGAAAGCTGCTGAAGATGCAGCGAAAGCAACTGCTGAAGGCAAAAAGCCACAATCCGAAGAAATCGTTGCAAAACGCATCGAAGGTTCGGTACAGAAATATCTGAAAGAAGTGTCGTTGTTGGATCAGCCTTTCGTGAAAAACGACAAGCAATCCGTCGGCGCAATGCTCAAAGCAGCAAATACCACGGTGAAATCGTTCGCGATGTTCGTCGTGGGTGAAGGCATTGAGAAGAAAGTGGATGACTTCGCAGCAGAAGTTGCAGCGCAAGTAGCTGCAGCAAAAGCCTAAGTCAAGGCATCAAGAAAGCGGGCCGAAAGGCCCGTTTTTTTGGGCCACACAGTTTTTGCCTGTCCCCGTTTTGTGGCGCAAGCAGCGCTGCAGAAAAAGAATTACGAAGAAATACGTTTTCCATGCTTAGCAGGAGCTAGGTATGGTGTTTGTTATCATCATTGCTAAAAAGGAATCTTGCCCATGTCCACACCAATTTATAAGCGTGTTTTATTGAAGCTCTCTGGTGAAGCATTGATGGGCGATGATGCCTATGGCATTAATCGGGCGACGATTGAGCAAATGGTGGCAGATGTGGCCGAAGTCGCGCATATGGGCGTGGAATTGGCCCTAGTCATTGGTGCCGGCAATATTTTCCGTGGCGTCGCGCCGGGGGCGCAAGGGATGGATCGCGCTACTGGCTTGACCGCACGCGTGATGTCGGCAATCAATATTGAACAAGTGGTCGAGCCCTATGTGCGGCCGAAAGCGCTGCAATATTTGGAAGAAGGTAAGATCGTGGTGTTTGCCGCCGGTACCGGTAACCCATTCTTCACCACCGATACCGCAGCGGCTTTGCGTGGCGCCGAAATGAGCGCAGAAATCGTCTTGAAGGCGACCAAAGTGGATGGCGTGTATAGCGCTGACCCGAAAAAAGACCCGCATGCAACCCGTTATTCGACCATCAGCTTCGATGAAGCGATTGCGAAGCATCTGCAAGTGATGGATGCAACCGCGTTTGCGCTGTGCCGTGACCAGCAGTTGCCGATCAAAGTTTTCTCCATCGTCAAACCGGGCGCGCTGAAACGCGTGATTTTAGGCGAGGACGAAGGCACCTTAGTACACGTATAATCCACGCAAATGCAACGGCAATGTAATAAAATGGCGCGCTACGCTGTTGGCGCGCTTTTTTCAATTTGAGGAGTTTAGTATGGCAATTGCCGATATCAAAAAAAACACCGAACAAAGAATGCAAAAGTCGATTGAGACTTTGAAAGCAGACTTGGCCAAAGTGCGCACCGGTCGCGCCCACACTGGTATTTTGGATCATGTGATGGTCGATTACTACGGTGCTGCCACCAATATCACTCAAGTGGCGAATGTGACCTTGATTGATGCTCGTACCATCGGCGTGCAGCCATGGGAAAAGAAAATGTTGACTGTGATCGAAAAAGCGATCCGTGAATCCGATCTGGGCTTGAATCCGTCGAGCCAAGGCGACATGATCCGCGTGCCGACCCCACCTTTGACCGAAGAGCGTCGTAAAGAAATGGTGAAATTGGTCAATAGCGAAGGCGAAGATTCGAAAATCGCGATCCGCAATGTACGCCGCGACGCTAATGAATCCTTGAAAAAAATGCTGAAAGACAAGGCTTGCAGCGAAGATGAAGAACGTCGCACCCAAGACGAAGTGCAAAAATTGACCGACAAATACGTCGCTGATGTCGATAAATTATTGGCTGAAAAAGAAAAAGAAGTGTTGACCGTGTAAGGTGCTGGGCTGCCGATGTTGTTGATGCAGCTCGTCATACTGCGGTTAAGCTGAATGTTGAGGGGCAAGGCGTGAGCTTTGCCCATTATGTTTTATTCGTCGTTTTTATTTGATTGCTGGCATTCCATGATATTTTCCAGTTCCACCAAGTCCGTGCCAGAAGTGGCGAAAGTGCCTCGCCATGTCGCAATCATTATGGACGGCAACGGGCGCTGGGCAACCAAGCGTTTTATGCCACGCGTGGCGGGACATGTCAAAGGTGTTGAAGCGGTACGCGGCATCGTCGAAGCCTGTGCCGAGCGCGGCATTGAATATTTGACGCTCTTTGCGTTTAGCTCTGAAAACTGGCGGCGGCCAGAAGAAGAAGTCTCTTTGTTGATGCGTTTATTTGTCACCGCGCTAGAGCGTGAAGTGGCAAAAATGCATGCCAATAACATCCGCCTGAAAGTGGTCGGCGATTTAACGCGTTTTGATGCCAAATTGCAGGAAATGATTGCTGCAGGCGAACGTAAAACCGCCAACAATACCAAACTCACCGTCACTATTTGCGCCAATTACGGCGGCCGCTGGGACATTATGCAAGCGGTGGACAAAATGGTTGCCGCTCACCCCGGCGTTGCCAACTATAGCGAAGAACAACTCGCCCCATATCTCGCGCTGAGCTATGCCCCTGAACCAGACTTATTCATCCGCACCGGTGGTGAGCAGCGCATCTCGAATTTTCTGTTGTGGCAACTGGCGTATACTGAATTTTTCTTTTGCGATACATTCTGGCCAGATTTTGATGGCGCGCAACTGGATGCGGCGATCAATTCTTACCAGCAACGTGAACGACGCTTTGGTCGTACCGGTGCGCAGTTGAAAAGCGAAGAATAAGCAAATCACCTTTGCAGCGTACACTTAAGCAAACCTCTGAGCGAAAAGCTAATGCTAAAAACGCGAATTATCACAGCCATCGTGCTACTGGCAATCTTGCTGCCAGTCTTGTTTTCCCATTCCTATCTTGCTTTTGCCACCCTCGCTTTGGTGTTTTATGCCTGCGCTGCTTGGGAAAATCAACGCTTATTTGGTAGTAAGCAAGCGGTGCTGGTCGCCGCTATCTGGTCCGCTTTATTTGCGTATTTGCTGTGGCAAAACCAATTTGCCAAATCAGGCTTTTTGTTTGGGCTGTGCGTCGGGATTTGGTTGCTGCGCTTAAGCCCAAACTTGGCGCTAGGTTTGCCAGCGCTGGGTACGCTAGGAAATCGCTTGCTCGGCAATATCTATAGCGTGGCGATTTTGGGCTGTTTTGTCGCTATCGTCACTTTGTTCCAGCATTCTCCCGCTTATTTACTCTCTAGCATGGCGTTAGTGTGGATTGCAGACATTGGCGCTTATTTTTCTGGCCGTCGCTTTGGTAAGCGCAAATTGGCGGTGACGATTTCGCCCGGCAAATCTTGGGAAGGCGCAATTGGTGGTGCGATAGCGGTGGTCGTCTTGAGTGTGCTAGCGATTGTTTGCGCGCCACAAGCAACTTGGTTGCAAGATACTTTTGTGCTCGCCTTGCAGCAACACTGGGGCTGGCCAGTCTCCATCATCTTGCTGCTATGTATTAGCGCGGCATCGGTGGTCGGCGATTTGATTGAATCGCAGTTGAAGCGCCGCATTGGCATGAAAGATAGTAGTGGCTTATTGCCCGG
>JACPVY010000014.1 GCA_016197345.1 Burkholderiales bacterium | reverse complement strand
GGGCAATCGGCGCAAACGATATTGGCCGATTTACCGCCCAACTCCGTCCACACCCGCTTTAAATTCGATTGCCCGGCGTATTGGAAAATCTGCTTGCCAACCCGGGTCGAACCCGTGAAACCCAAGCAATCAATATCCATATGTAAACCAAGCGCGCTGCCGACCTCATGACCATAGCCCGGCAACACATTCAGCACACCCGGCGGGATGCCCGCTTGCAATGCGAGTTCACCTAAACGTAGCGCAGACAGTGGCGACTTTTCAGACGGCTTCAGAATCACACTATTGCCTGCGGCCAAAGCTGGGGCGATTTTCCACGCCGCCATGATCAAGGGGTAATTCCACGGCACAATAGCCGCCACCACGCCGACTGCTTCACGCGTGATGAGGGCTAAGCTGGTATCGCCAGTCGGCGCGATTTCATCGTAAACCTTGTCGACCGCTTCGCCATACCAGCGCAAGCAATTCGCACAAGAATTGACATCGACAGCGAGGCTATATTTGATCGGTTTGCCCATATCGAGCGTCTCTAATAGCGCTAGCTCTTCACGCGCAGCTAGCACTAAGTCGGCAAACGCGATCATCACTTTTTTACGCTCTTTCGGTGCCATGCCCGCCCAACGTCTATCGTCAAATGCAGCGCGCGCGCTACGCACTGCGAGCTCGACATCGGCGCTATCGCAGCGTGCCACTGGGCCTAGGTTACGGCCATCAATCGGCGAGAGATTGTCAAATTGCGCACCACTTTGCGCCCATACCCGTTCACCATTGATCAGCGCACGGCCATCGCATTGGATGGCGGCCGCTCTTGCATGCCAATCTATCGTCATTTCAGTCCTTCGGTTTGCTGGTTCAAGGGAATGGCTAAGCCAAGCCCATTTTTTCGGGGTCGGTAATATGCATGATGGCGTAATATTTTTTGACTGGCGTGAGATTTTGCCAAGTGCCGACAAAGCCGCCCGGTACGACAAAAGCATCGCCCGCCCGCAAATGATGTGCTATGCCATCGCTTGCTGTAATCACCACTTCCCCTTCGAGTAAGACGCAAAATTCTTCTTCATGCTGGGCGTATTGCACGTTGAGTGTGCAAACCTCCCCCTGCCACACGCCACTGAAAAATAGCCCTGTCGGGTCGGTATAGTGATTGCAAATCTGCTGCACAGGGTTGCCGGCACGGCATTTTTCCGGCGGTGGCATATATTGCTCCGCCTGTGCGGCAGAATTGGCAAAACGTACGATGTCCATGGTTTTCACTCCGACCAAATGCTAGAAGCTGATCACGGTCGAAACGCCAAAAATATGATTATCACGGACATAATTGCCATCCGCATTTTTAAACACATAGCCACTGGAACGATCGTAACGATATTCAGCTTTCAGATTGACGCTAGGCATCAACGAATAATTCAAGCCCAGCGACAAGGCCATCCGATTCGTGCCCCGGCTAGGGTCTTCCACCAGCCAAGTCGTGCCATCAAACACCATGCTAGAGCCAAACCCATTGCGTCCATCTGGGCAATTGACATCTACGCCACCCAGATCTTTGCAGGTGCCGCCAAAGGTCGAACCGATCAAACCACCACCATTGCGACTATTATTGATGTAGTCAAAGCGCGCAATACCTTCTAAGCGCGGCTCAAATTTATACGCAAACAAACCCGATGCGCCATACCAAG
>JACPVY010000013.1 GCA_016197345.1 Burkholderiales bacterium | reverse complement strand
GGCACGGTGCTGCCATCGGGTGGAGTGGCATCGTTATAAAAACCAGACTGTCCCCATGTGCTAGTCGTCAACGGTGTAATTGCGACACTGGCGGCAAGTGGCGCGGAAAATGCGGCGGGTTTGCTCTCGGCATCGCCCTTTGTCTGTCCCTTTTTTAATTGCCGGGTGAGCGCAGAGAGCCATTCTTGCAGCGCGCCATCTTGCGGATACAAGTCTTCACCGCCGTGTTGGCCATAAGCGACGAGACGCACTTGCTCTCCTTGCTCGACCAAGATGACGAAGCCTTCGTAATTGATTTGCACCAGATAAATCGAGCGCTGTTCGTCGATTTTTTCCTGCCGCACAGCAGTAACGGGGGCAAAGACTTGTTGTTCTGGCCAACGTTGCTGCAAGGTGGCGTCAACCAGCGATTGCACCTTGGGCGGTAAAGCGTGCGGCGCCGCGAGTGCGAGATCAAAGGGGCTGCCTGCGAGCAGCAAGCCAACAGCGGTGCTAGCGAGATAAGTGCGAAAGCGCGTGCCTGCAGAGTTTCCTGCATGGGTATTGTTCTTCAATTTGATTACCTGATTGTTGTGAGTAGGGATGGAGTAATGCGGAATAAGAGATTGCTGCGGACGACAAGCAAGATTGATGAGCGTCAAGCTGACTCACCTGAATAATTGCAGCAGGGGAATTTTCACATAGCGCTGAGCGGCTAGCTAGACGATATTCGGCGCAAAAGATGGGTAATCAGGCATAGATGGTGCGAGCACGCCGAGCAAAAACATGTACTGAGACCGCGCGGCACTGCATTGTAAATAGCAATCCCAGCTAATCTTTCGCAATCCTGCCCTGCGTATAATCCGCTACGATTTCCGATACTCATTTGACAACACGGCACTCGTGCGCCCGCACCAAGATCTAGCGCAATTCCGCGCTCGATTGAAACAAGAGCAAAAACTATGCCCATTAACCCTTGCCACCAATCAAAAGGGAGGACAGCAATCTTTTAATGCGGCCATCAGACATGCAATGCACTACCGCTACACCTATTGGGGCATCGAAAAACTGTTCGAGATTCCCCTCTATGCAAAAAAACAATCAAGGAGACTTTATGTTAAGCAGATATGTCCATTTTTATCGCACGCTGTGCTTTGCACTGCTCGCGATGTTGTGCCTGTGTCGGGTTGCACAAGCAGCCGATTACACCGCCAATATTGAAACCAGCGGCAGCAATGTCACGCTATGGTTCAAAAGCAATGTCAATACTTCATGGGTCAACGCCCATTACCAGGTCAATAATGGTGCACAGCAAAACGTGCCGATGACGCTAAATAGTGCAAAAGCGCGCTTTGAAACCACCTTCGCCGCTAGCCTCGGACAAACTGTGAATTTTGCCTTCACCTACGATAACGGCGGCCCAGCTTTTGATAGCCCGTGGGCTTCTAGCGTGGTGCAAGATGCGAATAAAGTGGCGGCGCCTAGCTTCTCGCTGCCGGGCGGCAATTACACCGCACCGCAGTCTGTCACCGTTAGCAGCACTACGGCAGGCGCAACCTTACTATGCAGCATCAATGGCGGCGCACAAAGTGCCTGTCCCAATCCAATCAGCATCAATAGCAACACCACGATTAGCGCCGTCGCCACCAAAAGCGGGATGCAAAATTCGGATGCAACCAGTGTCAGCTATACGATAGGCCAAGTGACAGGCCCATATACCCAAGGCGTACAAGACAATGGCAGTAGCGCGACGATTTGGTTTGCGCCCAATCCTAGCGCGGGTTGGGTCGATATTCATTACAACGTCAATAGCACAGGCCAGCAAAATGTCAGAATGAATGCCGCCAATGGCCGCTACGAGCAAGTGATTAGCGGCAGTGCAGCGATGTCGCTGTCGTACTCCTTCACGTACATGAGCGCGAGCGGTGCGGTCGATACGCCAGTATTTACTTGGGTGCGCGGCGGTAAAGTGGCGACCCCTAGTGTTAGCCCAGCGCCCGGCACCTATGCCACTGCACAAACCCTGAGCTTTACCAGCAGCACCAGCGGCGCGGCATTCTGCGTCACGCTCAATGGCAGCACGCCCGTCAAAAACGTCAATTGCGTCGCGGGTGCTATCGTGGTTTCGGCGGCAAACACCACCGTCAAAGCAATCGCCTATAAAACGGGGATGCAAGATTCCGATGTGTTGACGGCGCAATATCAAATTCAATGCTGCGCAGCGACACCAGTGATTTCACCGAATGGTGGTAATTTCAATATGCCACAAAGCGTTAGCATCAGCTCAAGTACGCCGAATGCGACGATTTACTACACGCTCGATGGCAGCCAACCGACTAGCAACGCACTACGCTATAACGGCCCGTTCACGTTGAATGCACCGGGCGCGACCGTGCGTGCGTTGGCTGTCGCCAGTGGCTTGGCCAGCTCTAGCGTGGCGAGTGCGCAATTCACGATTTTAGCCAGTAGCGTAGGCACACCAAGCTTCACACCACCCGCAGGCACCTATGCCAGCGCACAAACCGTGCGCTTAGCCAGCAGCACACCCGGCGCCAGTATTTTCTACCGCCTCAATAATGGTGCGGAACAGTTGTATAGCGACGCTAGCCCATTGCAAGTTAGCAGCAATAGCAGCATCAGCGCGGTGGCGAGAAAGAGTGGCATGGTCGATTCCACTAGCGTCTCCGCCAGCTACACGATTAGCAGTTGCACCACCTGCTTTGCCTATGGCGTGGTGGAAGACGGCGCAACGGCGCGGGTGTGGTTTGCACCTAGCTGGAGCGGCGGCAGCAGTTTGAGCACCGCAATTGCCCATTACCGCGTCACCTCTGCTTCTGGCGCACAAAGCCCACAACGCGATGAGAACATGCTGTACAACGCCACGCTCAAGCGCTGGCAAGCACCTTTGATCAGCCCAGTAGCAGCAGGCGACAAGATCGATTATTTCTTCACCTATTCCGCTGCGACCGGCGGCAATATGGATAGCCCGTTGTATCACTATGTCGTGTGTGGTGATTCCAGCACCTGCGTTGATCCAGTTGGCAAGCCGCTGTTTTCTGTCCCCTCTGGCAAATATAGCAGTGCGCAAAGTGTGGCGTTGTCCCTGCCTAGCGGTGTCGCTAGCGATGCCAAGATTTACTACACGCTAGACGGTAGTGTCCCGAATATCAATTCGACGCTCTATGTGACAGGTCATCCGATTCTGGTTAGCTCTGCTGTGACCATCACCGCCATCACCGTGTTGCCAAATCAATTGCAATCTGGTCGTGCTAGCGCGAGCTACGATATTGTCGCCGCCTGCTCGTTAGCGGCCAATTGCAGCGTCGCCGCGCCAAGCTTCTCGCATGCAAGCGGCACTTATAGCACCGTGATCGGGGTGAATTTACTGACCACCACGCCCGGCGCAACCATCCACTACACGCTAGACGGCAGCACACCGACCGCTACCTCGCCACAATTTTATGGTGCGATTTGGATGCGTAATACCGCGCTCGGCGCGACCACCACCTTGAAAGCCTTAGCGACCAAAAACGGCGTCAATTCGGCCGTGGTGGAACGCACTTACACCATCAGCGCCAACGGTGAAAGCGCATGGAATGGCATGACGACGTTTAACATCGTCAACGGCACCAAGGGCAAGTACAGCGACGATCAAGTGTATTGGATCATCATCGGCAAAGACTGGATTAGCCATCAATACGTGCATGTCGATAAAAATGGCGCGCTGGTGCCGATGAGCTTGGGCGACAACACCATCCCCGTTCCGGGACGCACCACTGGCTATGCCAATTATGCGATTAGCCTCGCGCAAGCGAAGTCTGTCACCATTCCAGCGATTGAATCGGCACGGATTTATATGAGTGTCGGCAAGCCAGTGCTGATTCAAGTCAACACCAATGATTTAGGCCAACTCGCCTATGCCGGGCCAGACTTGAATAACAGCACCGATCCGAACTTAGACGTGACCTTTGATTTCGGTGAATTCAATATCAACCGCGCCCGTCCTTTCAGCGATATGCCAGGGATTTTCGTCAACACCAGTCGCGTCGATATTTTTGGCTTCCCGCTGCAATTAAATGTGACAGGTCTGGATGGCTATAACGCCACCGTTGGCGAATCGCTGTTAGAAACGCGCGATGAGTTGTTTGCCCGCTTCAATTTAGAAGTGCCAGAGCAATTCAAGAGCCTAGCGCAAGCACCGTATGCACCGTATCGCATTATGTCGCCAGCGCATGGCACTTTTGATGATGGCTTAGACGTGCATACCGGCGCGCAGCAACGTCCACGTGGTGCCAACAGCGCTTATTTGGATGCCTATATCAGCCAAGTGTGGGATCAATATCGCAATCAAGATTTGGTATTGAATTTGCAAAATGGTTGGCCAACATTTACTGGCCGCGTCGGTTTTGACAACACCCTGACCTTCACCGATGGCATGGGTAGTTACAAAATCTATGGCAAACCTAGCACCACCGAAGTCATGCTCGGCAATGGCGTGTTAGATGATGCGCGTGGCACCGACGGCAATAAATTGGCGCACGACAAACAACTGCAATTGCAAGCCCAAGTCTGCGCAGCTTTGAATCGCCACGTTGCAGATCTGCCGTTTGCGCAGTGGTGGAATGGTGCAAGCTTCTACCCAGCCAACCAAGCAGCGAATTATTTCACTAAGTTTTGGCATGAACATAGCTTGAATGGCTTGGCGTATGGCTTTTCGTATGATGACGTGGGTGGCCATAGCCCATCGATTTATACCCCATCGCCGGTTGCAGTGACGTTCACGATCGGTAAATAGACTGTAGAAAAACAATGTGGCTCGTAATCATGCCTTATGGGCTAGATTACGGGCCACACTGTTCAATATCGCAATCCGGTAACAAAAACAGGTCGAATGTAACTGTTAGAAATGACAGTTCCGTGCAGAAATGTATCTCCCTACAATCGGTTCCCTTTCCATCACTTCCGATAACTTCACCATGCTCCTGCAATCCCCTTCGCCGCTTTGCCAGTCGCCAGCCTCCAAGCAACAAATGAATATTTTTCTCGCCCTTAGCCGTATCGGCATCGCGCAACTGGCGCAGAAACCGGACAATGTCAAATAAGCTTCATCTATCGCTATTCGTCGTTAAACTCTTCCGCCAAATCTTTCCAGCCATGCTTTTTGGCAAAGCCGCAAAATTCTTCCGGCGCTTCCAATACGATTAATTTACGTTCTTGCAGCACTGGATCAGCCGTGTCAAATACCGGGCCGCTATAGCCTAGTGCACGCAAACGCGCCATGATGCCGCTAATCAAGCCGCTATCGCGAAATTGGCCTTTTTCTAAGCTCGCTTTGAAATCGATATAGACATCGATCAAGCCATAGCCTTCATCAAAAATGCGAATCGCGGTGGCTTCGTGTTCCCGCCCAGCGGCGTCTTTCAATTTGAAAGGGCCACTCAATTGGATGTCAGTCGATTTGCTCATTTATTTTTCCTTAATTTTTTGCGCTGATCAGCAATTGATGTCGCCCAATCCAGCTTTGGCCAGCCGCGATCTCAACGCGTTGCAAAGTCACTGGCTCGACACAGACGAAATGGCGATATTCTTCATCGCCTAAATCCGCTAGCGCTGCCGCATCTGCGGCGCCGGGATTCCACACCACCGCATCTGGAAAGCCACTTTGCTGTAATTCGATGGCGCGGGTGCCATCTTCTATCCGTAACGGCCCCGCGCTGCCGCGGAATTGGCGTTCGACTTTGCCGATGATAGGAATGCCAGCCGCCTCTTGCACACCCGGCGTGCCAAGTTCCACATAATTTTGTCCTTGAAAACCAAAGACTTGTGTTTTTTCTGTGTCGTCTAGCGCGAAATAAGTATGCAGAGCGCAAGCGGCGCTCACGGTTTCTTTGCCGAGATTATCGACCTGCAATTGCAAGTCCATTTTTTGGCCTTGAATCGTCACGCGCAAAGCCACACGGCAAGGAAATTGCAGCGCTAGTTCGGGCTTCAAATCTTGCGGCGCTAAGACAAATTCGCCGAACGCGCTGCCATCGTCAAGGATGCCGCATTCTTCTACCGCCCATTTGGTGAGGCGGGCAAAACCATGGCG
>JACPVY010000012.1 GCA_016197345.1 Burkholderiales bacterium | reverse complement strand
TGCAAGAAGTGGTCAATGAAATTTTGATGATGCTCTCGCCAGTATTGAAATTGACTTCATTTGCAGTCGTGCCGAATGTATCGGCAGATATTTGCCTCGACAGCTACCCCGGCCCCTTAGGTCAAGTGTTGACCAATTTACTCAACAACTCGCTATTGCATGGCTTTGATGGCCGCGAGCACGGCCAAATTGAGATTGGTGCGCGCCTGCTAGGCGATGGCAATTGTGAGCTATGGGTCAGCGATGATGGCGTAGGCATCGCCCAAGAAAATGTGAAGCGCATTTTTGATCCATTTTTCACGACCAAATTAGGCACAGGAGGCTCGGGGTTGGGGCTGAATATCACGCATAACATCGTCACTGGCGTCTTGGGCGGTCGTATTAGCGTCGAGAGTAGCCTTGGCCAAGGCTGCCGCTTCACCCTGATTCTGCCACTTGTCGCACCGCATAATCCACCCGCACATCACTAGCGTGTCGCGCTAGATCGGCCGCTAAGCACGGAGCAAGTATGGCAACTTTGGTATATGACCACTGGCTAGCGCATTGGAATCCAGCCTTGTTGGGGATGTTTTTGTTTGGCGTGTTGTTGCAATTGGTGATTACACGCGTTTTGCCGGAAGGGCGTAGTCTGCTGCGCATGCATTTGGGGCTAGTCTTATTTGGCATTTGCTTGGATGTGTTTGCCCGCTCGTTGCCATGGATGGGCATGGCAAAAGAAGCTGGCGTGGTCGGCGAATTGGCCTTGGTGGGGTGGGGGATTTTGCTGATACGCTTGATTGGTATCTGCTTTTTCCGCATCTTCTTACCGCGCATTCAACAAGCTAGGCCACGCATTTTGGAAGAGATTGTGTTTGCGCTGGCTTGCATGATGTGGGGCTTAGTGCGCCTGCGCCTCGCGGGGTTGAATTTAAGTGGGTTGTTAACGACTTCCGCTGTGATGACAGCGATCATTGCCTTTGCGATGAAAGAGACGCTAGGCAATGTACTCGGTGGTTTGGCGCTGCAATTTGATAATAGCCTGCAATTGGGCGATTGGATTAGCGTTGAAAATATCAGTGGAAAAGTGGTTGAAGTGCATTGGCGTCACACGGCGGTGATGACGAATAATGGCGAGCTGGTGGTGCTGCCAAATAGCATGCTGATGTCATCCAAGGTGGTGGTGTTTAGTAGCGCAGCGCACCCAGCTTCACGCCGCACGGTGACATTTTCGACACCGAATTCGGCTGAACCACAAAAAGTGGTGGCAGCAGTGGAGGGCGCAGTGCGTGCCGCCTATATCCAACATGTGGCGCTAGAGCCAGCGGCGCAATGCTTGGTACTCGATTATCGCGATGGTCAAATTTGGTTTGGCGTGCGCTATTGGTTATTGAATCCGCAATTTGATAGCAATACCGATTCAGTCGTGCGCAAACACATTTTTACCGCTTTGTGGCGCGCCAATTTGTCGCTCGCGCGACCAGTGCTCGACGCCCGTTTCTCGAATCATTCGGACGCCCGCAATATCGCCAAGCGCGAAGCGGAAACTCAGCATCGGATGCAAATGCTATCGGTGGTCAAAATGTTTGCGGGTTTTCAAGCCGATGAATTACGCCAGCTAGCGCTCTCCTTGCATGTGG
>JACPVY010000011.1 GCA_016197345.1 Burkholderiales bacterium | reverse complement strand
TGGCATTTCCCAATTTTCAATCAATTCCCTAGCGCTGCAAGTTAGCTTAGAACGGGGCGAAACGCTCACCGATGTCAGTTCGTTTGCGCGATGTGGCAGGTCGCTCATTCCCGGTTTATATCGAAAATGGATTCTGCGAACAACGGTCGATGGTCAAACAAGCTCCACGCAAGAATTCGTGATCCTTGAATCTGGCGGCACTTACTTGACGGTGAATGAGGCCATGAATTTTGCCAGTGAATTCATCCACAACGCAGGTGAATTTACGGTGCAATATTGGGATCAACAATACAAACGCGAATCTGAGCCTATTTGGAAGAGCGTCAATAATTTTGTGACAGGCAATCAATATGATGGCAATGGCTCAAACTTTGGCGTAAGAGTCGTCAACCACACATGCGGTGATAGAGTGGAATTTAGCAATGTGGCTGGCAATGCATACCTCGCTAAAAATACACAATTCTCCACCCAATCAAATTGCTCAGTGCTGGGCAACTGCGCCGTCAAAGGCACGAACGCAAATGATGTGCTTGATGCAGCAACAGCAAAAGGCGCTCAAAGCTATGACGGTGGCGATGGGATTGACACATTGCGATATCCTGGCCCCGCAGCAGATTTTCAGATGACAAAGACCGCTTGCGGTCACCAAATAACCGGCCAGCATGGCGTTGATACCTTATTTGGCGTCGAGCGCTTGCAATTCACCGACAAATTACTAGCACTGGATGTCGATGGCAATGCGGGACAGGTTTATCGTGTTTATCAAGCCGCATTCAACCGCAAGCCCGATTCTGACGGCTTGAAGTTCTGGGTCAAGCAACGTGATCAAGGAGCGACCCTAAACGAGATTGCCGGAGGGTTTATTGGCAGCGCAGAATTCAAAGGCATCTATGGCGATGGTTCAAGCCATGAGCAATTCGTCGCCAGACTTTACAACAATGTTCTGCATCGCGACTATGAGCAAAGCGGCTTCACCTATTGGACGGGTCTGCTCAATCAAGGCACATTGAGCAGAGCGCAAGTGCTCGCTGCGTTTGCAGAATCTCCCGAAAACCAAAATGGCGTAGCAGCGACAATTCGGAATGGGATTGATCTACCGCTATAGGCCGAGCAAGGCTGGCTGAACAATTAGGCAACATAAGCACTGGCGGCACAAAATAAATAGGGACACATACTAAAAACGTATGTCCCCATTTATTTTAGGCGTAAAAAAAGCAGACCGAAGTCTGCTTTTTTTACGTCATCTTAGCCCAAATCAATCAGCTTGCTTACGCAAAAATGCTGGGATGTCATAGGTTTCCATGCCATTTTTTTCCAATGCGCGCACTTGTTCGGAAGCGGTTTCACGACGCCATACTGCTGGCGCTTTCATGCCGTCGAACTGCTGTGGGGCAACGGGTGGCACAGGTGCCGAACCGCCCATCACGCCAACGCTACCACCCATCGCACCGCCAGCGGCCATTACTGGACCTGTCCCGGTACGCAATACTGGGGTTTGTACCAATTGCACGTTTTTCTTAGCACGGCCCAAACCAGTCGCCACCACGGTCACGCGGATATCGTCGCCCATCGTATCGTCGTAAGCGATACCTTGTGCGATTTGCGCGTCGGGTGCAGCGAAAGCACGCACTGCCGACATCACTTCCTTGATTTCTTTACCTTTCAAACCGCGGCTAGCAGTGACATTGACCAACACGCCACGCGCGCCGGACAAATCAATACCATCCAACAATGGCGAAGAAATCGCTTGTTCCGCTGCGATGCGCGCACGATCAACGCCCGATGCAGTTGCCGTACCCATCATGGCTTTGCCTTGTTCGCCCATAATGGTTTTGACGTCATTGAAGTCGACGTTGATGTGTCCCGGCACGTTAATGATTTCGGCAATCCCGGCGACTGCGTTGTTCAACACGTCATCGGCATGTTGCAACCATTCGATCATGCTGTCGTCTTCGTAAATCTCTTCCAGTTTTTCATTCAAGATGATGATCAAGGAATCGACGTGGGAAGTCAGCAATTCGAGGCCAGCTTCAGCCACATCCATGCATTTTTTGCCTTCGTAGGAAAATGGTTTCGAGACCACAGCGACGGTCAACGCGCCTAGCGATTTCGCCACTTCAGCAACGATAGGGGCAGCACCGGTACCTGTCCCCCCGCCCATACCTGCGGCGATGAAAACCATATGAGCGCCACGCAGAGCATCCTCAATGCGTGCGCGCGATTCTTCAGCCAATTTGCGACCGATTTCGGGTTGCATCCCAGCGCCTAAACCACTGTCGCCGATTTGGATGATGTTGTCAGCTTTCGAAGATATCAGTGCTTGCGCATCGGTATTTGCTGCGATGAACTCAACCCCCGTCATCCCTTTGTTGATCATGTGTTGCACTGCGTTGCCGCCAGCTCCACCTACCCCAACGACCTTAATCACAGTTCCCTGTGTTGCATGATCGACCATATCAAATTCCATCGCTTCCACCATAATATGCTCCTGTCAATATGCGGTTTTCAGTCGAGAAACGCCAGTTTTTCTGGCGGTTTGCGGCTAAAAACTGCGGTTATGTCAATTATATGTTTAATCAATAAGTTCGCGGGAATAAATGCGGATTTAATGCATTAAAAATTCCCTAAAAACCACTCTTTCATACGTTGCCAAACGGCTTTCATGGATCCTTCCTGCCGTGTCACGATATAACCGCGCAGATATTGTTTTTTTGCTTCAAGCAATAAGCCTAAAACCGTCGAATAACGCGGGCTGCGCACCACATCCGCTAATTGACCGCGATATTCCGGGGTACCTAAACGGGCGGGTTTCAAGAAAATATCTTCCGCCAATTCAACCATTCCCGGCATCATTGCTGTGCCACCGGTTAATACCACTCCCGATGACAAGACTTCTTCATAGCCCGACTCGCGCACCACTTGATGCACTAGGGCAAATAATTCTTCCACGCGTGGTTCGATCACAGCCGCTAGCGCTTGACGCGAGAGCGAACGTGGGCCACGATCACCTAAACCCGGCACTTCCAAAGATTCACCCGGATCGGCTAATACCTGTTTTGCCACGCCATAACGTAATTTAATTTCTTCGGCTTCCGAAGTTGGCGTCCGTAAAGCCATTGCAATATCGTTGGTAATTTGATCGCCAGCAATTGGAATAACCGCAGTATGGCGAATAGCACCTTCCGAAAATACAGCAATATCTGTCGTACCGCCGCCAATATCAATTAAGACAACGCCTAATTCTTTTTCGTCCGGGGTTAAAACCGCATCGGCAGAAGCCATCGGTTGCAAAATTAAATCAGAAACTTCCAAACCACAGCGTCGCACGCATTTAACGATATTTTGCACAGCGGAAACAGCACCAGTGACAATATGCACTTTTACTTCGAGCCGAATACCGCTCATGCCAATTGGTTCGCGCACATCTTCTTGGCTATCGACGATAAATTCTTGCGGCACCGTGTGTAGCAATTGCTGATCGGTCGGAATGTTCACCGCTTTAGCGGTTTCGATCACGCGCGCAACGTCGGCCGCCGTCACTTCTTTGTCCTTGATCGCGACCATGCCGCTGGAATTGAAGCTGCGAATATGGCTACCCGCGATGCCTGCATAGACATTGCGAATTTTGCAGTCAGCCATCAATTCGGCTTCTTCCAACGCGCGTTGAATCGACTCGACCGTCGCTTCGATATTGACGACCACGCCTTTTTTCAAGCCTTTCGACTCGTGTTGGCCCAGGCCGATCACTTCGTGATGGCCATCCTGCATCACCTCAGCCACTACCGCCACCACTTTTGAGGTGCCGATATCGAGGCCAACGATCAGATTTTTCGCGTCTTTTGTCATAGCTTTCGCTTACCTTCTCGGGAATTTCTTTTTCTTTGCTTCTTGGCTGTCGAGCACCGCATCAAGGCTGCTTGATTTCAAAGCCAAACCATTTGGATAGCGCAAATCCACACTATCGATCTGATCTTTCAAGCGCGTAATCAACTGCGGATACACGCTAATGAACCGCTGCACCCTCACCTTCAACGTATCTTTATCTTGCTCGCGCCCCAACTCGACATTCATGCCGTTATCCAATTTCACCGACCATGCATAGCGGCTCGATAATTGCACGGATTCCGGTTTCAACTGCGCCGTGCTAAACCAACTTTGAAACTGCGCAAAACGCGCCAACACTTCTTTTTCGCTACCGCTAGGCCCACTAAATTCTGGCAAATCGCCGTTTTCTTCCGCTTCGGCCAAGTTGGCGGTAAAAATTTCGCCCTTAGTCGAGAGCAACTGCCCCTTATCGCCCCAAATCCCCATCGCTTC
>JACPVY010000010.1 GCA_016197345.1 Burkholderiales bacterium | reverse complement strand
CAGCGATACGACCCGCACCCTTGGTGACGACGGTAAAGTTGATGATGGTCAAAATAATGAAGACGACGATACCGACGGTGTAATTGCCACCGATCAAAAAGTGACCGAAGGCTTCGATCACTTTCCCCGCTGCATCAGGGCCGGTATGGCCGACAGTCAAAACGACCCGGGTCGAGGCCACGTTAAGGGACAGACGTAACATGGTAGAAACCAGCAAAATCGCTGGGAATGCCATGAAATCGAGCGGCTTAATCGTATACAAACTGGTCAATAGCACGATCACCGCAAGCGCGATATTGAAGCTGAAAAACATATCGAGCACCATCGCTGGCAACGGCAAAATCATCATCGACAAGAGCATGATGATGATAATTGGCGCCGCTAAGCCCTTGGTCGCCATACTGCGTCTGAGCATATTTTGCAGCCAGGGTGGCAATCTGTTCATGTTTTTTTCCTTCGCTAAATTGACCGCACTGAATATCCGCACTACATACGCACTACATATCTATTGCACTGAAAACGTACTCACTTCTACTGCTACACGCTGTTCTAGCCAGCTACCGCATTTTTACGTTGTCTCCCCATCGGGTGACTGCGCCGCTGGATTTAACGGATCAAGCTGCGGTGGCACTTCCAATTCGGTTGGTTTTTTCGGTTTATTGCCGCCGGTTTTGCTCCAAGCGCGCAACTGGAATACATAAGCCAGCACTTCGGCCACTGCGGTGTACAGCGCAGGCGGAATTTCATCGCCGATCTCAGCATGTTTGTACAGTGCCCGCGCTAGCGGCGGTGCTTCCAAAATCGCGACTTTGTGCTCCAGCGCTAATTCACGAATTTTTGCTGCCACATCATCGGCACCTTTCGCGACGACTTGCGGGGCGCGCATTTTGCCATCTTGGTATTTCAGTGCCACTGCAAAGTGGGTCGGATTGGTCACCACCACATCGGCAGTAGGCACCGCTGCCATCATGCGACGTCTTGCCATCTCGCGTTGCAACTGACGTATCCGCCCCTTCACTTGCGGATTACCATCCGATTCTTTCGATTCTTGTATGACTTCTTGACGCGTCATTTTGAGTTTGTCGGCATAGTGCCAAACTTGATAAGGGCCATCAATTAAAGCCACCAAACCCAAGCCGCTTACCATCATCAAAAAGGCGACGATCAACAAATCAACCATATGTGCGCTACCGTTGCGAATCGGCTCGAGCGCCAGCGCAAGCACCGCATCGCGTTGTGAGCGCATCACCATCCACGCCACACCGCCCACCAATAAAGTTTTCGCAATCGCCTTCAGCAACTCCGTTAGCGCATGCAAGGACACCATATTGGTCAAGCCACGTAATGGGTTCATACGACCGAAATTGGGCGACAAGGATTTCGCACTGAACAACCAGCCACCAATGGCTAACGGTGAAGCAAGCGCTACTAACATCACTGCGCCAGCGGTCGGCGCGCAGGCAATCACCACTTGCATCACATCGACCATGATGCGTGTCACCAATACATCCGGTGAAAAGATCTGTTCTTTCGTCAAACTCAAGCCAGATACCAAACAATGCCGCAACGACTGCACGATGCTATTGCCAGTCAGCCATAGCATTAAGCCGGAAGTCATCAACACCGCAAACGTACCGATTTCGCGCGAACGCGGAACATCGCCCTCTTCCCTCGCCTGCTCCAGTCGCCTGGCAGAGGCCGGTTCGGTACGTTCGGCATCACTTTCTTCTGCCATACATCCCTCGCAACGCTAGGTGGACTGCGGTCAGATTGCAGGCCACGGATTGGGTTAGATCAAGTAAGTTGATCGGTAGCATGATTATTGCCCGCTAGCGTGGCATTTGAAGGGGCGAATAGAGGGGGGAAACGGCGGTATTTCGCACCTAGCGAGGTGCTGAGGCGGTCAACACTGGTACTGGCTAGCGTTGACCGCGATGGCAGAAAAACGTGAAAGGAGGTGATGTGGTATTAGCGTACGGTGACGACACGGGTTTTCGAAATACTATCGTGCCAACCGCGCTGGCCGAAAAATGATAAAGGCTCAAAAGGAATAAAACGACACAGCGAGCGCTTCAAAATCGTTCCCGTCGACGGTGCTTCGCCATCGTCTGTCACCACCTTGGTGCCGCAGACAAATTTGCCGGGGGTGCGTCCCCAAATACTTTCGAAAAAGACATAATAGGCAAAAAATAATAGATAACTCATCAGATTCATCGCCAGCTCATGTTCTTTGCCCAAGCTATCCGGGCCAAAGACCAAGGCGATAAAAAAACCTATCAAAAAAGTCAGGGCAAAAAAGCAAACATAATCGACTAATAGCCATGTCGTTATACATAAGTCAGCCCAATCCATCCCGCAATGCTCGTAATGTCTCAGCAGCAGCATGGACTTGATCAAGCCCCCGCCAAATTGTCTTTACGCCCGGCTCACCATCGCTTTTACGACCAAGAAAGCCACCAAT
>JACPVY010000088.1 GCA_016197345.1 Burkholderiales bacterium | reverse complement strand
GTAAGTCCAACGAGGGGCGGTGTGCCTCCCGCAGCAGGATCCGCCTCTGACGCTGGCCCGGAAACCTTCCCGAAGCCGGCCGCTGCCAGGCTGGGTGAATACCGGATTCTGCGCGAAATCGCCAGGGGCGGCATGGGAGTCGTCTACGAGGCCGAGCAGGAGTCCCTCGGACGCCGGGTTGCGATCAAGGTGCTTCCTTTCTTGGGGCTTCTCGACAAGAAATCCCTCGAGCGCTTTCAGCGCGAATCGCGCGCTGCGGGCAGCCTGCGCCATCCCAACATCGTGCCCGTCTTTGCAGCCGGAGACGAGGCCGGTATCCACTATTACGTGATGCCCTACATCGAGGGGCAAAGTCTGGACAAACTCATCGCCAGCCAGGCACAAATGCCGGTTCTCAAAGGCAGCTCCGATCACCACTACGGGCTCGACGCGGCACGCCTCGCCCTGAAAGTGGCAGAGGCCCTCGCTCATGCGCACGCGGAGCAAATCGTCCACAGGGACATCAAGCCCTCCAACTTGATTCTCGATGCTGCCGGCGAAGTGTGGGTCACGGATTTTGGGTTAGCCAAGGACCTCGGCAGTACAGACCTTTCTGCGAGCGGCGACATTGTGGGAACGCCCCGATACATGGCTCCCGAACGCCTTCGCGGCTGGTCGGATCCACGCAGCGATGTCTACGGTCTTGGGATCACTCTCTATGAGCTCTTGACCCTCAGACCCGCGTTCGAGGAGACCGACCGGGGGAAGCTCCTCGAGTGCGTGGCCAACAAGTCGCCTCCATCCCCGCGGCAAGTGGACCGCCGAATTCCACGAGACCTCGAGACCATCGTGCTCAAGTCGATCGAGAAGGAGCCAGGGTCGAGATACCAGAGCGCCCTGGAAATGGCCGAAGACCTCGGCCGGTTCATCGACGACCGTCCGATTCTGGCCATGCGCACGACGGCCCTGGGCCGTACCTGGAAGTGGTGCCGCCGCAACCGTGTCATCGCCTCGTTAACGCTGGCCCTTTTTTTGCTCGCGATCGGGACCGCCATCGCGTCGTCGATGGCCACTGTCTACCTCCATCAAAGCCTCGGGCGCGCCGAGCGTGCGGAGAAGGAGTCCAGAGACAGGCTCCGGGATTCCTATCTCGGCCAGGCGCAGGCGGGGCGCCTGAGCCGGCGAGCTGGTCAGAGATTCGATAGCCTCGCGGCGCTGGCCAGGGCCGCCGCCATCCGCCCCGGCGTGGATTTACGCAGCGAGGCCATCGCGTGCATGGCCCTTCAAGACTTGCGACCGGAGCAGTCCCTGCCCCTTTACGACAATATCACGATGACGTTTGACCGCGATCTGGCGCGTTTCGCGACGCGGGACGCCGCAGGCGAGATTGCAACAGCCGATCGGCGTATTGAAGGTGAAGTCTTTTGGAATCGGGCCTTTAACGTTCGGGCTTTGTTCGGAAGATTGGCCGTACAAGGTGACGTGCTTGAAAACGGTCTTGGTATCGACGAAATCGGTAATCATACATTTCCTTTTTAAAATTGCTGCAATGCAAATAGTGACGAAGGAACGTAAAACCTAAGGTGAGATAGCGACGAATTAACGATGAAATAAAAACAAAAGATGGCTGAATGATAGGGGCGTATAGGTCACATAATAAGACGGTAACTTGCAGAGTGCGAGGGCGGCGCGCAGAAATTGTTCGCTGTAAAAAATTGCTGCGCGTAAAACCACAGTTTGTATTGTTCATTGCAACATTTTTGGCGGGGTTTTTGCTCTTGGCAGCGTCGCTCATCAGTGTTGCCCGCGCGCTGCGCTGGGGCTAGTCGAGTAAAGCGCATAGGCTGGCGCTCATACGCTGCTGTGCCGCTTTTTTTTGTTTCAACGATGTTTCGTTTTTGTTTCGTTTCCGTATCGAAATTGTTTCAATTCGGTCGAAAAATGAAACGAATAACCCACTTTTGCCCTATGTCTGCTGCCTTGGAATCGCAAGTTATTGATAAGTACTTGATTTGCATATAAAAAATTTCTGACCGTTGGCGTTGCTTAGGTCTGGCACAGCGCTTGCTCTATCGCTAGCGTCATTTCAACAAGGAAACGCTACATGAGCCAATATTCAGCAGGTGCCGCATTTCGTCGTGCGGTGCAAGAAGAATCCCCATTGCAATTGGTTGGAACGATTAACGCCAATCACGCATTGCTCGCGAAACGCGCTGGTTTTAAAGCGATTTATTTATCTGGCGGCGGGGTTGCCGCTGGTTCCTTGGGCTTGCCCGATTTGGGAATTTCGAATCTCGATGATGTGCTGACCGATGTACGGCGCATTACCGATGTCTGCGATTTGCCGCTGATGGTCGATGTCGATACTGGTTTTGGCGCGTCAGCGTTTAACGTCGCCCGCACTGTGAAATCCATGATCAAATTTGGCGCAGCAGCGATGCATATCGAAGATCAAGTCGGCGCGAAGCGTTGCGGTCATCGTCCCGGCAAAGAAATTGTCAGCAAGCAAGAGATGGTGGATCGCGTGAAAGCGGCAGTTGATGCCCGTACCGATGAGAACTTCGTCATCATGGCGCGCACCGATGCGCTCGCGGTCGAAGGTTTGGATGCCGCGATTGAGCGTGCGCTAGCTTGTGTCGAAGCCGGTGCCGACATGATTTTCCCAGAAGCGATTACCGATTTGGCAATGTATAAGCAGTTTGCTAATGCGGTCAACGTACCTATCCTTGCCAACATCACCGAATTCGGCGCAACGCCTTTATACACGGTGGAAGAATTGGCCGCGAATGATGTTGGCATTGTGCTCTATCCCTTGTCCGCCTTCCGCGCGATGAATAAAGCCGCAGAAAACGTCTATAACGCGATACGTCGTGATGGCACCCAGAAAAATGTGATCGACACCATGCAAACCCGGATGGAATTGTACGAGCGCATCAATTACCACGAATTTGAACAAAAGCTAGATGCCTTGTTTGCGCAGCAAAAAGCAAAATAAATCGGACGCAATGCTGGAGCGTAACGCCTAGCAGTTAGCCAAAAAAACGTCATCAATTTAGAAGTTATGGAGAAATCAATGAGCGCACCTGAAGCCACCCCATTCAAGCCCAAAAAATCTGTCGCCCTCTCTGGCGTTGCCGCAGGTAATACTGCGCTATGTAGCGTGGGTAAAACTGGCAATGATTTGCACTACCGTGGCTATGATATTTTGGATGTGGCAAATACCTGCGAATTTGAAGAAATCGCTTATCTGTTGGTGCATGGTAAGTTGCCGATGGCGGCTGAATTAAAGGCATACAAAGGCAAATTAAAAGCCTTGCGCGGCTTGCCTGCCAATGTGAAAGCAGCGTTGGAAAGCTTGCCAGCCTCTTCGCACCCAATGGATGTGATGCGTACCGGCGCTTCGGTGCTCGGTTGCACCTTGCCAGAAAAAGACGATCACAATTTGCCCGGCGCACGCGATATCGCCGATCGTTTAATGGCGTCGTTTGGTTCGATGCTGTTGTACTGGTATCACTTTTCGCACAACGGTAAGCGGATCGAAGTCGAAACCGACGATGATTCTATCGGCGGCCATTTCTTGCACTTGCTACACGGCGTAAAACCACCAGAATCATGGGTACGTGCGATGCATACGTCCCTGATTTTGTATGCAGAGCATGAATTCAATGCGTCGACCTTTACCAGCCGCGTGATTGCAGGGACAGGCTCCGACATCTATTCCGCGATTACCGGCGCAATTGGCGCTTTGCGTGGGCCTAAGCATGGCGGCGCGAATGAAGTCGCATTTGAAATCCAAAAACGCTATGACAATCCAGATGAAGCGGAAGCAGATATCCGTCGCCGCGTTGAAAACCGTGAAGTGGTGATTGGCTTTGGTCACCCGGTGTACACGGTTTCTGATCCACGCAATAAAGTGATCAAAGAAGTAGCGCACAATTTGAGCGTGGAAGCGGGTTCGACCAAGATGTATGACATCGCTGAGCGTTTGGAATCGGTGATGTGGGAAATCAAAAAAATGTTCCCGAATTTGGATTGGTTCTCTGCCGTGTCGTATCACATGATGGGCGTGCCGACGGCGATGTTTACGCCTTTGTTTGTGATTGCGCGCACCTCGGGCTGGTCGGCGCATATCATTGAGCAACGGATTGACAACAAGATTATTCGCCCTAGTGCAAATTATGTGGGGCCAGAGGATTTGGCGTTTGTGCCTTTGCAAGAGCGTAAATAAGTCTTTTTCTCCCATTTGGAAGCGCGGCACTGCTGCGCTTTTTTCACTTCTACACTGGAATGCGAAACGCTATGAATAAAGAATACCGCAAAGCCCTACCCGGCACCGCGCTGGAATTTTACGATGCGCGTGCTGCCGTTGATGCTATTTCGCCTGGTGCTTACGATAAGCTGCCTTACACCTCGCGTGTGCTTGCTGAAAATTTAGTGCGGCGCTGCGATCCCAGCACGCTCACCGCTTCGCTACAGCAACTGATCGAGCGTCGCCAAGATCTCGATTTCCCATGGTTTCCGGCACGCGTGGTGTGTCACGATATTTTGGGACAGACTGCACTCGTCGATTTAGCTGGCTTGCGTGATGCAATCGCCTTGCAAGGTGGCGACCCAGCGCTAGTCAACCCAGTGGTGCCAACGCAATTAGTGGTGGATCACTCGCTCGCCGTAGAATGCGGTGGCTTTGATCCCGATGCGTTTGCCAAAAATCGTGCGATTGAAGATAGACGCAATGAAGATCGTTTTGACTTCATCAATTGGACTAAAAAAGCCTTTAAAAATGTTGATGTGATTCCGCCCGGCAATGGCATTTTGCATCAAATCAATCTCGAACGTATGTCCCCTGTGGTGCAAGTGCTAGATGGCGTTGCTTATCCCGATACGCTAGTGGGGACAGACAGCCACACTCCTATGGTCGATGCGCTAGGCGTAATCGCAATTGGCGTTGGCGGTTTGGAAGCCGAAAGCGTGATGCTAGGGCGCGCGTCGTGGATGCGTTTGCCCGATATTATCGGCGTTGAGCTGACGGGCAAGCCATTTGAGGGCATCACCGCGACTGACATCGTATTAGCGCTGACGGAATTCTTGCGCGCGCAAAAAGTGGTGTCGTCCTACCTCGAATTTTTTGGCGAGGGTGCAGCGAATTTGACGCTAGGCGACCGTGCGACGATCTCGAACATGGCACCGGAATTTGGTTCGACGGCGGCGATGTTTGCGATTGACGAGCAAACCATCAAATATTTGCGCTTGACTGGCCGTGATGATGAATTGGTGAAATTGGTGGAAATCTATGCCAAAGAAACCGGTTTGTGGGCGGCTAGCTTAGCCAATGCCGAATATCCACGCGTATTGCATTTTGATCTCTCTAGCGTGGTGCGCAATATCGCTGGGCCATCGAATCCACATAAACGTGTCCCTACTTCTGAACTGGCAGCGCGTGGCATTAGCGGCAAGGTCGAAAACGAAGCGGGCTTGATGCCAGATGGCGCGGTGATTATCGCCGCTATCACTAGCTGCACCAATACCAATAACCCCCGCAATATGATTGCCGCTGGCTTGTTGGCACGCAATGCAAACAAACTTGGCTTATTGCGCAAACCATGGGTCAAATCTTCTTTAGCGCC
>JACPVY010000087.1 GCA_016197345.1 Burkholderiales bacterium | reverse complement strand
TGGTGCGCCATTGCTGGCGAGGTTAATGCCAAGTTGAGCATCGTGTTCGGCCACAAATTGATGCAAGGAGCGCGCCCGCGCCATCACATCCATCATGTCGGGAATATCCGGCTCAGCGCCTATGCTATCGGCCACTTGGCGCAAACGGGTCACTAATTCGGAATATTCGAGTTCATTTAACGCCGTGCTACGGCTCGCCATTTGCACGCCAACTTTCAGCGCGCTATATAGCCCACCGTGAGCGACGGGTTCCCAATCGCCTTTCACGCGCAGCCCGATATAGTGGACGGGTTTATTGCCAACATGGCGAAAACTTTGCAAAACAGGCAAAATTTTATCACCACGCAATGCGTTTTCGACATTCAAAGCGATCACGCAGTCGATTAATTTATCAATCGGCAATTCCACTGGCTTTTGCGGCTGGGCAACGGGCGCTAGCGGTATCGCTGCGGCGATTTCTTCCTCGCTCGCGGCGGCATCTTCGACCAGATTCGGTTCTTGCCTTAAACCATTGGCGCCAGCTTGCCCCGGCTGCATCAACACGTCATCTTGATTATTGGCAAACGCCCGCTCTACGCTTTTGCGCGTTTTGATTTCTTGCCATTTATTGTAGGAAATCACCCCGACGATCAAAACACCGCCAGCGGCCATGAGCGAGAGCTGTAAGTCTGAAATAAGGTCTGTAATCATGCTGCTTGCGCCTCTGTAGCAAAATTTGCGGCAGACTCCATGTCCACCGCCACAATGCGCGATACACCTTGCTCTTGCATCGTCACCCCGATCAGTTGCTGTGCCATTTCCATCGCAATTTTATTATGTGAAATGAACAAAAACTGTGTGTTTGTTGACATCCTTTTTACCATATTACAAAAACGCTCAGTATTAGCGTCATCGAGCGGTGCATCGACCTCGTCAAGCAGACAAAACGGTGCTGGGTTCAATTGAAACATAGAAAACACCAGCGCCGTCGCCGTCAATGCTTTTTCACCACCTGATAACAAATGAATCGTGGCATTCTTCTTACCCGGTGGTTGCGCCATCACTTGCACCCCGGCGTCGAGAATTTCATCCCCGGTCATGATCAATTTTGCTTGCCCGCCACCAAATAGAATCGGGAATAGCTCAGCAAAGTGATGATTAACCTTGTCAAACGTATCTTGCAGCAATTCGCGGGTTTCACGATCAATCCGCGCTATGGCATCTTCCAGCGTATTGATTGCATCGGTCAAGTCCGTATTTTGCGCATCGAGGAAATTTTTCCGCTCCGAGGCGATTGCTAACTCTTCCAAGGCCGCCAAATTGACTGCGCCCAAGGCATTAATCGCATTATTAATCCGCGTTACCTCGCCTTGCAAATACGACGGTTTTAAGTCTGGCGTGAGTTTTTCAGCCAAGGCTTTTTCATCCGCCCCGCTCTCTGTCAATTGCTGTGCAAATTGCTCTTGATTTAAGCGCGCCGCTTGTTCCTTTAACTGCCATTCTGTGATTTTATCGCGTTGCGGTTGCAAAGCGCGTTCTGAAGTGAGACGACCTTCATCCGCTAAACGCAATTGCTGCGTGATTTGATCCAATTCATGGCGCGCATCGGACAAGGCTTTTTCTTGTTCCATCCGTTTGTCTAGCAAACTTTGCAAGCCCGCATGGGCGGTTTGATCATCCAAACCTTCCAATTCTTCGCGCCCGGCTTGCATGCTTTCCAGCAATTGCTCACTTTGCTCCACCGCCGTCGCGATTGCCCGCTTAAATTCGGCGATTTTATTGCGCTGACTCTTTTCAGCAAAATCGGCTTCTTGCGCCGCCCGCTCCGAATCGCGCAAAGCTTGCCGCGCTTGTGCTAATTGCGCTTCTTTTTGCAAAAAGACGTTTTGTCCATCTTCATGCTTGTTTTGCAATTCGGCTAAGGCCAGATCAAGTTGCTCAAATTTCTGCTCGGATTCTTCTTTCGCCTGCGTATGTTCCGCCTCTTGGGCCGCAATTTCGGCTAAATCTGCTGCAATTTGCCCGCTACGTTGCTTAAAACGTTCTTCTATTTCTGACAATTTTACTACTTCAATCTGTAACGCGTGCAACGATGACGTCAAGCTTTGTACTTTTTGCCGTAATTGCTGCAAGTTTTGCGCGCCATGCGCCAGCATGCTTTCCGCTTTTTGCAAGCGGCCCCGCGCTTCATCATTCAGCAATTGTTGCGCACGCGCTTGCTTGACCAGATTCTCGATTTCTTGTTGGCGCGCCAACATCCCTTCTTGTTCAGAATCGGCCGCATGGAAACGCACGCTATGGCTACCCACCATGTGGCCTTGCTGGCAAATAAAACTGCCACCCGGCGGCAATTGGCTGCGCTGTGCAAATGCGCTATCGAGATCGTCGGCCACAAACACATTGTGCAACCAGTCTTGCAGCAGTGCGCGCAAGGCCGGATCGTTAAATTTCAGCAATTGCAAAAATGGCCGCAACTGGCCATGGTGAGCCACTTCTGGCTGCGCGTGGGCAGGGGAATACAGAGCGAGCTTAGCGGGCGGCGCATCTTTCAAAAAGCCCTTCGCCCATTCCAAATTCGAGACTTCCAAGGCGCTACTGCGTTCACGTAGC
>JACPVY010000086.1 GCA_016197345.1 Burkholderiales bacterium | reverse complement strand
GGCGTGAGTGAGGTCTCTTCACTTCACTCCAGCTTAGCGTTCACTGTAGTAGCAAGCGATAGCCGACCGCAGTCTCGGTAATCAAATACTTCGGCTGCGCAGGATCGTCTTCTAGCTTTTGCCGCAGGTGGCCCATATAAATGCGCAAGTAATGGCCGTCTTCCACATGCGATGGCCCCCATACTTCGCGTAGTAATTGCGGATTGGAAACGACCCGTCCCGCATTCGCAACTAATACGCTCAATAAGCGGTATTCGGTGCGCGTTAAGTGGACAACTTGTGTCCCTTTTTGTACTAAACGAGTACTGGTGTTGACGCACACATCGCCAAAACGCACGAGGCCATCGGGGCTAGCGTCGGTTTGGCGCTGGCGTCGTAGGTTGGCGCGCACGCGGGCTAGCAATTCGCCAACGCCAAATGGCTTGGTTAAATAATCATCCGCGCCAGCATCCAGCGCACCGATTTTGTCGTGCTCATTTTGCCGGGCCGACAGCACAATAATCGGCACGCTAGACCATTTGCGCACATCGCGGATGAATTCCATGCCATCGCCGTCAGGCAAACCAAGGTCGAGAATGACCAGATTTGGCTGCCGTGTGCCGCAATCAATTAAGCCGCGTTTGAGCGTATCCACTTCAAAAATCTGCCAACCCTCACCTTCCAGCGCCATGCGCACAAAGCGGCGGATTTGGGGTTCGTCTTCGATGAGTAAGGCAACCGGGATGGGTTCTGTCATGATCAAATCTCTATTCTTCGCTGAATGCAATATCGTCGATACAGGGTAATTCGGGTGGTGTCCCTAGCGGCAGGGTGAAGACAAAGCAGGCACCAGTTGCAACCGATGGGGACAGGTATATCTTGCCTTTATGCGCCTCGATAACAGCGCGGCAAATCGATAAACCAAGGCCAACGCCGGGCTTGTTCGATTCTTTTTCACCGCGTGTAAATTTCTCAAAAATCGCTTCTTCTAAACCGCTGGCAACCCCTGGCCCGTTATCTTGCACACTCACTTGCAGAAAACTTCCCGCAATTTCGCCATGGATGCGAATAGTACTGCCGGCTGGCGTGTATTTGACCGCATTTTCCAGCAAATTCACTAGCACTCGCTCGATCAACACCGCATCAAAGCGCACAAGCGGCAAATTGGGGGCAAGCTGGGTTTGTACCTGATGTGCGCGCAAATGGGTGTGGGCAGCACGTAAAGCGCTGCCCACCACTTCTTCCAGAAATTGCCATTGCAAATTCAAATTGATCTGCCCATTTTGCATGCGCGCCATATCCAGCAAATTGGCGACTAAATTGCTCATGCGTAGCGCTTCGTCACGCAGGCTATTGGCTAATTCCATTTGCACGCTAGAGAGCGGTGGGTTAGAGAGCGCCAGCGATTCTGACAGACCGACCAACGAGGTGAGCGGCGTGCGTAAATCGTGCGAGAGCGCCGCTAGCAGCGAATTACGCAAGCGTTCCGATTCCATATGCAGCAAAGCCTCTTGCGCCACTTCGATGTAATGCACCCGCTCTAGCGCAATCGCGGCGAGGGCCGCAAAAGTATCAAGCTGTTTGCGTTGCTCGGGCAATAAATCCCAACCACCTTGCTGCGGCAAAATCGCCAAAATGCCGCGCGTGCGCATTGGCGCTACCAGTGGCAGGAAGAAAAAACGGTTTTCCGCCATCATTTGCGTGCCGGCACCAGCGGCTTGCGCTTGGTCAAATGCCCATTGTGCGGTATTCATTTCTAGCACGGATAAATGGGCTTGCGTACTGCCGTGTTCATTGCTTTGTCCCGGATATTGCAAGCGACCCGCCATATCCGGCAAGATCAGGGTGGCGCGGGCATGAAAAGTTTGTTGAATAAAATTGCGCGTAATGTCAAAAATTTGTTCGGTTTGCAGCACCCCCGATAAACTGCGTGCAAATTCATACAGGGCTAGCGAGCGCGCTTCGCGTCGTGCCGCGAGCGAGACTTGATAGCGCAGATTAGCGGTTAAGCGCCCAATCAATAAACCGACTGCCAGCATGACAAAAAAGGTCAAAATCAATTGCATGCGATTTGCTGCTAGCGCAAATTGTGGAATCACCAGCGCCATTGTTGCCACCCCGATCAGGGTGGCGATGACGGAAGCGCGGCGGCCATAGCGCAAGGAAACCAGCACCACCGTCAGCAAAAACAACATCGCAATATTGGCAAGCTCTAAAAATGGGGCGAGCGGAATGGTGAAGAGAGCCATCGCTAGCGCGGCACCGGCGGCGAGCAAATAGCGGCGTTGCTTGATCGGGCGCGCATTGCGTGAGGCGCGCGAAGGCAAGGATGTAGCGGGAGCCTCCGCCTCGCTCGCGTGGCCGGGCGGCGGCCCGAGTTCGATCAAATCCAGTTCTGGCGCCAGCGTCGCAATTTCGCCGACCAAGTCCGGGCGCCACGGCCATTGCGCATACCACGGGCGCGCGCTACGGCCAAACGCGAGGTGGGCAAATTGCTGGCTGCGGGCATAGTCGATGATCGCTTGCGCCATATTTTGATGGGATAGCACCACGATCTTGGCCCCTAATTGCTCCGCCAATTGCAGATGCTGCCGCAAACGACTGCGCTGGCGCGGCGTAGGGGCGAGTGGGCCTTCGACATAGATCACATGCCAAGGGCAGCGCATTTGTTGCGCTAATCTCGCTGCGGCTTGTAGCATCGCGTCAAAGCCAGTGTTGTCGGCAGTCCCTAAGCAGACTAACAAGCCGCCACTGGCAGGAAGGCTAGGCGGGCGCTCGATAGTGGGATCAACTTTGCCGATACGCTCAGCGCTACGGCGCAAGGCTAATTCTCGCAACGCAATCAAATTACCTGTGCGGAAATTGCCTTGATTCAGGCTAGCGTCGGCGGCGATACGTTTTTGCCAGGCATCAAGAGCAATATCGACCAGCACGATTTCATTCGCACTATCAAACACCGCATCGGGCATGGTGCTGCTCACCGCATGGCCAGTGATGCTCGCGACGACTGGGTTCAGACTGGCGATATCTTGCACTTGGGCAGTGGTAAAGACATCGATCCCAGCGGCAAGCAATTGTTGGATGTCTTGCCAACGTTGTCGATTAGCACTGCCAGCAGGATTGGCGTGCGCCATTTGTGGCAGCACAATCAAGGCTGGGTGACGCTGCAAAGCGGCCGCTAGATCAAATTCTGTGCCGTCTTGCGCACTAGGCAGTAGCGTCAGGCTGCTGCTAAGCGCTAATTTTACGCCGAGTAAAACATCGACCCCATCGCGTGCAAGACTTTCAGCCGCCGTCAGCATCGCTTGGGTTTTGCCCACACCTAGCGCTGCGCCAAAATAAATGCGCAATTGACCGCTGGCTGAGGATGGCGGTGAAGGATTCGGCATGGCTAGAGCGCTGAAAGTGACATGAAGGCGCAGTGTAGCCTAGTTTTAATGGCAGACGAAGTAGGGCGCCGGCATCTTCCGCGCTGTTCGCGCTAGTCCGCCTGTTACCAGCGCACGGCTTCTAGCTTGATGATGTAGCGTTGTATTTTGTCTGTCAGCATCGGTGAGGGACGATAGAAAAGACAACCGATGCGGCGGGGTGCTAGCCCATCGGGATTTGCGCGTTCGCAGAGGTTTTTGACTTGTAGCGCAGTTTTTAGCGTGGTGGAATCGGGTAAATAAAGGGTGCAGTCGGAAAACATGCTGCCTATGATGCATTTCAAGACATGGCCTTCATCCACTAGCGCAAGGCCACCGCCGCGTGGTTTCACAAGCGACGGTGGGGGCCTGCATGATGCGTTGTACCTGTTCCTCGCTTTCTGGCCGATCGATAATGACCTCATTGTGTTCGGCATCGACAGCAAGAATTTGAATAGCAACGAAGTCGGTATCGGAATTGGAAACGCTCATTTTCAGCGCATTTTGTTGTTCGCAAGAGGCACGAAGCAAGCGCGAAATTTCTCGTTGCGAATCGATTTGATAGTCGTGCCACTTTTCCATATCCGAGAGATATTCCAAGCTAGCCATAGCATTCTCCTGTTGCAAACACAAAAAATCTTTTCAAATCATTTCTCAATTCTTATCCGCGACTTTGGAGGCTAGCAATTTTTTGGGCCAGCAAATGCGATGGAATACATCCTTACTTGAGCAAACTGCTCATTCGTCAATTATACAATTTTCTGTGAAAAGTGTTAGGCGTCAAAAACGTCATGAATTACTTTTAAAAACACCAGTAAAAACCGCCATGCTATTTGATGCTGTTTTATAAAGCCCTATTTCTATCAATGTTATTTGCATACACAAATCTTTTAAAAATCAATCGGTTAGAATTATTTTTATTTCTATAAAGATATGATATTTCTATTTTTTTGAGGCAAAACAAATTTCAAGCTGATATTATTGACAGGTCGCCGATTGCGCTATTCCGTGCATTGCATGCAACACCATTGGTAAAAGTGTCAGCGATTTCCAAAATTCAATTGATTTATATGAAACAAAAATATTTGATGAATAGATGCTAGGAAAAAATGGGAACGGGCAATATTGCGCGGAAAAAGAATTGCTGTGAAAAGCGTTGCTAAATAGAGTCGCTATTGTTGCGAAAACACCGCATTTTGTGATTTTCTCAAAGCTAATTACGGTATTTTAAAAATACTCGCAACACCAATATTATTGTGGACAAGTATGGGTGCGATAACGGCGGGCCATCCCACGGTTATCGCACGATATTTTTGCAAAAATTATTTTGCTGTCACTTGCGGAAAATCGATATCGGTGTGCGCGACGTTGTTGACGTAGTTGGTCAAGATATTCAAGGACACATTCAAGACGATCTCGATCACAGCAGCTTCGTCAAAACCAGCGGCGCGCACAGCGGCGAGTTCAGTGTCGCTCACCATGCCACGGCCTTCCACAATCGCACTGGCAAAGCGTAAAGCAGCGGCGGTTTTAGGATCTTGGGATTGGGCGCTACGCGCGGCAGTCATTTCTTCATCCGAGATTTTTGCCACATGGCGGCCTAGATAATGATGCGCCGACAAACAATAATCGCAGCTATTGGCTTGCGCTACCGCCAGGGCGATGCGCTCACGCAATTGCACATTGAGCTTGCCTTTGGCTAACGCGCCATTGAGTGACAAATAGCCTTCGAGCGCGGCTGCGCTATGGCCCACCACCTTCATCAAATTCGGCGTGACACCCAATTGCTGTTGCACAGCGGCGAGCAGTGGTTTGGAGGCTTCGATCGTGTTTGCTGCGCTAGGGATGCTGATACGGGACATGGTCTTTTCCTTTTCAAAATGATTCGTTGGGTTTGCATTTCTCGCTACGTATTGGAGCGAATGAGTGCATGGTATAGATTTCATTTGATGATAGGAATAGCCAATAAAATCAATTCATTGTTCCTTTTAAAGGAATTATGTGGTGAAGGCTGAAGCGAACGAGGCGAGTCCTTGTGGCATAAAAAGCGGAGTGCTCCAGCAAAACGTTGGCACTGGAGCAAACTGGCGTATGCTTAGCTTTTGCACTCTGCTTACAAGCTCTCCACTTCTTCATTCCATTCAGCTCAATATGACGATGACCAAGACACTGATTACTCCCCCTAGCGTGCTACAGAGCGAAGAAATCCAATGCGCCGCCATCGCCATGGTGGTGCCACGTAGCGAAATAGCGCAAGTGATGGGGCCGGCACTGACCGAAATTTTTACCGCGATTGGGCGCCAAGGCAAAACCGTCACAGGCGCTTGGTTCACGCATCACCGCTGCCGTCCACAAGAAAATTTTGAGATGGAAGTATACATTTTTGATGATTGAACAAAAGAAAAAGAAAGACGGCTTTTTTGTTAGAAAATTTGACTTATCTATTGCGCCTATACCGATTTTAAATTCAAAAAATTAGATTTTTCAATTAACTA
>JACPVY010000085.1 GCA_016197345.1 Burkholderiales bacterium | reverse complement strand
GTCGCGTCGTTACATCATCGCATTACTATCCATACCCGCCAACTCGACCATCGAAAACGTGTGACCGACATCGAGAATGACAATAAACTGCTCCCCTACTTTACCTATGCCTTCAATAAAGTCGGCACGAACACTGGCACCAAAGCTAGGGGCGGCTTCAATTTTGTCTTCTGCAATATCAATTACCGCCGATACCGCGTCCACCATCACGCCGATATCCATCGTTTCGTCTTCCATTTCCACTTCCAGCACGACGATGCAACTCCGTTTGCCTACGCTACCAACGCCTCGCCCCAAACGCACCGACAAATCAATCACAGGCACCACCGAGCCGCGCAAATTGATGACGCCACGAATATAGCTAGGCATTAAGGGGACAGTCGTCATTTGCCCAAATTGAATAATTTCCTTGATCGCTAAAATGCCGATGGCGAACAATTCTTGGCCTAGCATAAAGGTCAAATATTGCCCGGCTTGCCCGCCTATGAATACTTCGTCCTGCACGGCTTTCATGTTCTCTCTCCTGAAATCTGCATCGCGGCGCAATGATTCAGTTGTTTCATATTTTTATCAAAAAGTAGGCGAAGGTTCCGGCAACGCTAAGCCACTGCGTCTGCCATGCGCTGCTGGACGAGGTGAGTGATGTCCCACCGCAAAACGACCCGCAGGCTGCGTGTATGGCATATGCTCTGCCTCCGTTGTGTCTTCCAACTTGAAAAATTCAATCAAACTTTGCAAACTTCCCGCCTGCGAATTGACCTCTTCTGATGTCGCCGCAAGTTGTTCTGACGCGGCAGCGTTTTGCTGCGTGCCTTGGCTCAATTTCTGCATCGCTAAGCCAATTTCATTTAAGCTCACGCTTTGTTCATCTGATGCATAAGAAATCTCATGCACCATATCGGAGGTTTTACCGATTGAAGGCACAATCGCTGCCAATAATTTGCCCGCTTGGTCCGAAACAACGAGGCTGTGACCAGCCAATTCACTAATTTCCGCCGCCGCAAGTTGACTACGTTCGGCTAATTTCCGCACTTCACCCGCGACCACCGCAAAGCCTTTACCGTGTTCTCCAGCGCGCGCCGCTTCAATCGCAGCGTTCAAGGCTAACAAATTAGTCTGATAGGCAATGTCATCGACAATACCGATTTTGCCCGCAATTTGCCGCATCGCTTGCGCCGTTTCGCGCACCGCTTCGCCACCTGCTTTGGCTTCTTCTGCGGCTTGCACTGCCATGCCATCGGCCACCTTGGCATTATCATTGTTTTGCGCCACGGAGTTGGTAATCGCACCGACAGAAGCAAAAGTGCGCTCCACACTGCTCGCTTGCTCGTTGGTTGAGCTGGACAAATCTTGCGCAGTAGCACTCAATTCTTCAGCCGCCGAAGAGAGCGCCAAGGCCGCTTGCCGCACTTGTGACAAGACCTCCCCTAGCTTTTCGCCCGTGCTATTGACATCTTCCTGCAATTGTCCAAAGATCCCTTGCATTTGCCCAGAAATACGTTGTCGCAAATCACCGTCGGCCATCGCCGCTAGCACTCTAGCGATTTGGTTCAAACCACCTTCAGCATTATCCATTAAGGTATTGACCTTCAGCGCTAAGCCGGCAAAAAATCCTTCCTTGTTATCCATTTCCAAACGTTGACTGAAGTCGCCAAGCGCGGCACTACCGACAACTTGCTCCACCTCCATTTCGACCGCCATTTCTGCGGTACGATCGAGCCATTCTGCCACCGTGCCAACATTCATCCCTTCATGCAAGATAGGATTAGCGGTCACGGCAAAAATACGTGTCCCGAGCATGATTTCTTCAAAATGCGGGCGCTGCAAATTAGCTAATAGCTGCCGATGATGTGTTGGGTTTGCATAGAACTGCTCGTATTGCAAGTCAAGTACCTTGTTTGCATCAAATTGCGGCAGTTTTTGGCGGATGTCGTCTTGCGCTGTACGCAGCATTTCTGCCGCGGCGTGGTTGATATAGGTGACCTTGCCGTCGCTATCTGTGATAAAAATATTGGTCGATGAATTTTCTAGCGCTTGCTTGACCTTTGCATTTGCAATCGCTTCCGCCGCGGCTTGTTCCAATTGCAAGCGCACCGTTTCTACAGTATCGCTGATTGCTGCCTCTTGCCCAGGCAAGGCTGGCATCTGCACGCTGTAGTCACCCTGGGCGTAGCAGCTAAACACCTCCACCAATTTTTTCTTGGTCGCAATATGGCTTTGGGCAAGTTGGTTCACGGCTTCCGCCATATTCCGCAGTTGCCCTTGCAAGTTCTTGCTGTCGATTGCGTAATCGACCATCCCGGCCGCATGTTGTTTGCCCATTTCGAGTTGCGCGCTAGAAAATTGGCGCAAATTCAAGACCATTGCTTCCAGCGCCCGCATTAAGTCGCCCGTTTCGTTTTTCGCCGAAGTATCGATGACGACATCTAAATCACCGTTCCCAACACGATGTGCCACTTCACCCGCTTCACGCAAAGGCCGTAAAATCGAACGCGCAATCAACGCGCTGCCGGCAAACAGCAAAACACCGGCAATACCTGTCCCCCATATGATAAATTCCAGTGCCGCCGCCGTTGCGTGTGTCTCTTGGGTGTGTTCTGAACGCTTATGGATAAACTCGCCCAAATCCCCCATTTGCTTTTCCAGCACTTCAAAGGCATGGTTAAACTCATCCATCCTAGCGTTTGCTTTGTCAT